>JAHEGQ010000150.1 GCA_024645025.1 Sphingomonadaceae bacterium | reverse complement strand
CACCGGTCGATTTTGGCTTATGCCAGCGACAGCTATCTGTTGGGCACATCAACCCTGCCCCATGGCGTTACATGGGTGACGCCCGGCTTCATGTCAGCAAGCCTCGACCATGCGGTTTGGATTCATGATGATGTGAACGCGAATGATTGGCTGCTTTATCATTGTGACAGCCCCTGGGCCGCACGCGGGCGCGGCTTTAATCGAGGCTCTATCTATACGCGGGATGGCCGCCTGATCGCCACTTGTGCACAGGAAGGTTTGATCCGGCGGCCCAAATCCGCCTGACCGGATTTTCAAGAGCGGTGCAATGGTCTAGTCGCCTTATATGGCAGATGTGATCGAACCGACGGACGGCCCGTTAGAGGACCCCTTTCAGGCGATTGTCGACGCGCCGTTCGATGCGGCGCTGTCGGAACGCTATCTGGTTTACGCCCTGTCTACGATCACCGCGCGGTCGCTGCCTGATCTGCGCGATGGGTTAAAGCCCGTTCACCGCCGCCTGCTTTGGGCGATGCGCCAGCTGAAACTGGACCCGACGGGCGCCTATAAGAAATCGGCCCGCGTGGTGGGCGATGTCATCGGTAAATATCACCCGCATGGCGATGCCAGCGTTTATGACGCGATGGTCCGCCTCGCGCAGGACTTTTCGCTCCGATATCCGTTGGTCGACGGGCAGGGCAATTTCGGCAATATCGATGGCGATAACGCCGCCGCCTATCGCTATACCGAAGCCCGCATGACGGCGGCCGCGATTGAGTTGATGGCCGGGCTTGACGATGGCACGGTGGATTATCGGCCAACCTATAATGGCGAAGATGAAGAGCCAGAGATTTTCCCCGGCCTCTTTCCCAACCTCCTCGCCAATGGCGCCTCAGGCATCGCGGTCGGCATGGCAACCAGCATCCCGCCGCAAAATGTGGCAGAAGTCATCGACGCCGCGACGCATCTGATCGACAATCCGCGCTGCGACCCGATTGACCTGATGCAGTTCGTCAAAGGGCCGGACTTTCCAACGGGCGGCCAGATTGTGGACAGTGCCGCCGCAATTGCGGAGGCCTATGCCACGGGCCGTGGCGCGTTTCGTATTCGCGCACGCTGGAGTGTGGAAGATCAGGGGCGCGGCACGTGGGTCGCGGTGGTTACCGAAATTCCCTATCAGGTGCAGAAGGGCAAGCTCATCGAAGCGATCGCGCAGATCGTCAACGATAAGAAGCTGCCCATCTTGGCCGATGTCCGCGATGAATCAACCGATGAAATCCGGTTGGTGATCGAACCGAAAAGCCGCACCGTCGATCCGGATGTGTTGATGGAAAGCCTGTTCAAGCTGACGGAGTTGGAAAGCAAATTCCCGCTGAACTTGAACGTTCTGGGCGCCGATCGCACGCCGCGCGTGATGGGGTTGAAGGACGTGCTGGCGGCATGGCTCGACCATCAGATCGAGGTGCTGGTGCGCCGGTCGCAGCATCGGCTGGGCAAGATTGATGATCGGGTGGAATTGCTCGACGGCTATCTGGTTGCCTATCTGAACTTGGATCGCGTGATCGAGATTATCCGCACAGAGGATGAACCCAAGCCCGTCATGATGGTTGAATTCAACCTGACCGATCGGCAGGCCGAAGCCATTTTGAACATGCGGCTGCGCAGCCTGAGACGGCTGGAAGAAATGGAGATCAAGGGCGAACGCGACAAGCTGATGGCTGAGCGCGAAGGACTGGTGCAATTGCTCGAAAGCCCGCAGCGGCAACGCACCCGGTTGAAGAAGGACCTGGCAGCGCTGCGTGATCGCTACGGCCCGGAAACCCCGCTTGGCAAACGCCGCACCTTGATTGAGGAAGCGGCCCCGGCGCGCGATATTCCGCTGGAAGCGATGATCGAGCGCGAGCCGATCACCGTCATCATGTCACAGCGCGGCTGGGTGCGCGCGATGAAAGGCCATGTCGCGCTGGATGCGGCCGAGGCCCTGAAATTCAAGGAAGGGGATGGCCCCGCCTTTGCCTTCCACGCCCAGACCACGGACAAGTTGCTTTTGGTGGCCGAGGATGGCCGCCTCTTCACTTTGGCGGGGGATAAGCTGCCCGGCGGTCGCGGCTTTGGGGAGCCGGTGCGGCTTATGATCGATCTGCCAGACGGCACGGGCATTGTGAATATGTTCCCGGCCAAGGCGGAGGAGCGCATTTTGCTGGCGGCTTCCGACGGCAAGGGCTTTGTCGCCAAAAGCGCAGAGGTGATTGCCGAAACGCGCAAGGGCCGTCAGGTCGTCAATGTGCGCACCGGCGCCAAGTTGGCGGTCGCGCGGGTGATCGGCGCAGACCATGATTATGTCGCGGCGGTGGGCGATAACCGCAAGCTCGTTGTCTTCCCGCTAAATGAGTTGCCGGAAATGGGCCGGGGACAGGGCGTCACGATCCAGAAGTATAAGGATGGCGGCTTGTCCGATGCGACAAGCTTCCGTCTGGAAGACGGGCTGAGCTGGGCGATGGGCGGCGATACGGGCCGCACCCGTACCGAAACGGACCTGAGCCCTTGGCGCGTGGCGCGTGGCGCGTCTGGCCGGATGCCGCCTTTGGGCTTCCCGCGCGACAATAAATTCGGGTAATCAGCGTCCGCGCGCGCTGTCAGCCCTCCAACAACTGATCAAGGATGGCGTCGGCTCGGTCTGCTTCGGGAAAGCCTTCGGCCACCCATTGGCGTTCGGCGGTTTGCAAAATGCGCGCGACGTCCGGCCCGGCCTGAACGCCGCGCGCGACAATCGCGCCGCCGGTCAGCGGGAAGCGCGGGGCCGTCCAATTCGTCAGCTTTTGGGTGCTGGCACCACCCAGCAACAGCCGGTCAATCGCGGCCTCATAGCCCAACCAATAGGCCAGCGCGCGCGGGTCCTGTGCGTCTGCGTCGGTGCGGCCCGCTACCGTCATCATCCGTTTGC
Source organism: Sphingomonadaceae bacterium (assembly GCA_024645025.1). GTDB lineage: Bacteria > Pseudomonadota > Alphaproteobacteria > Sphingomonadales > Sphingomonadaceae > Aquisediminimonas. The sequence goes on along the minus strand of JAHEGQ010000150.1, from coordinate 16,965 downwards.
GCTGGGCGTTGGACAGCTTCAGTCGGTTAGCCACATCTTCGGCGACTGCCGGGTTCGCGGGCAGGAGCGCGCACAGACGACGAATGGGGTCGGCGGCGATCTTCTCGTCCCGTTCCCGCGCAACAAGGTTGGTCAGGGGATCGGCGTGGTCGATTTCCGGAAGGACCGGGGTGAAGATGCCCATGTCGATCATCTGCGCAATGGTTGGCGCCGGGTTGGGCAAGGCGAGCAGCGCCAGCAACTCCATGGCGATCCGTTCCCGGGAAAGCGCCATCAGGTCATTGGCGCGGATGCGGCAGGCATCAAGGCTTGCCGTATCCAGCGCGTCTTTGGCGAAACGGGCCGAAAAGCGGAAGAAGCGCAAGATACGCAGATGGTCCTCGGCAATCCGCTGCAAGGGGTCTCCAATAAAGCGGACCAGCCCGGCGGCCAGATCATAAACGCCGCCAAAATAATCGAAAATCTCGCCCGTTGCCGGGTCGGCATAAAGCGCGTTGATGGTGAAATCGCGGCGCGCGGCATCTTCGCGCCAGTCATCGGTATAGGCGACGGTCGCATGACGGCCATCGGTTGCGACATCCCTTCGCAAGGTGGTGATTTCGAAGGGCTTACCCTCGGCAACCGCTGTCACCGTGCCATGGGCGATGCCGGTCGGCACGGCCTTTAGCCCTGCGGCCTCCAGCTTTGCGATCACCGTCTGTGGCGATAGCGGGGTCGCAAGGTCCACATCCTTGATCGGAAGGCCCGCCAGCGTATCGCGCACCACGCCGCCCACAAGGCGCACCTCGCCCCCAAGGGCTGCCACAACATCTTGAAGGCCCGGCACATCGGGCAAGCTTAGTCGTGCCATTGCAGCCGCTTCGACAGATTGACGATCATCGCCGCCGTTGCCCCCCAAATGCGCCGGTCTTCCCAGAAGATTTCGTAATAGGTCCGGGTCCGGCCGTTATAGTCCAGCGTGTTGCTCGCGTGATTGGCGGCATCAAGCAGAAAGTCCAGCGGCGCTTCGAAAATCGCGGCCACTTCGCCCTCATTGGGATGCAGCGGCAGATCAGGCGGAATAACACCCAGAACAGGTGTCACGGTGTAGCCCGTAATGGTCCGATAGGGATCGGTCAGGCCGATCAGCTCCACCGCATGGCCGGGAAGCGCGACTTCTTCATGGGCTTCGCGCAGGGCGGCGGCCACAAGGCTGTCATCTTCCGGGTCGACGCGCCCGCCGGGAAAAGCGACTTGGCCTGCGTGCTTGCGCATGGTTTCGGGGCGTTGCGTCAGGATAACGCCGGGACGCGGGCGATCGGTGATCGCGACCAGCACCGCGGCCTCGACGCTTGTTGTCGGGCGTTCGTGGTGCAGGCCATCGCCTTCCAGCAGGTCCACATCCCGGGCATGACCCCAGGTCAGCCGGTCGCGCAGACGGGCAGAAAGGCTCATGCCGCCGCCATGGGAAAGAAGGTCCCGCCACTCCAAAGGCCCAGCGGATCATGATGTTCGTCAATTGCCCAATCCGCGAGCGCATAATAGGCCGCGCGGCTGACCAAGGCATCCATCCCGCCGCGCACGCCCAGCAGGGGGTGCGGCTCCCCATTGGCCTCTTCAAACCGCAAGGGGTTTGCGGGCCCCGCGATGATCAGGTCCCCGGTATTCAGCCGAAAGGCAAGATTGCGGTCTTCGCCTATGCCCGTGCTCTTCACCTCAACGGCGATGAAGGGTGTGTCCTCCACCTCGATTTCCAGTTTTTCAACCGGGGTAACAAGGAAATGCCGCCCGTCCGGGTCGCGACGCAGGATGGAGGCGAAGAGGCGCACCATATTCTCCCGCTTGATCGGGCCGCCTTGATGATACCATGTGCCGTCACGCGCGATGCGCATCTCGCTGTCGCCCAAGCGGGTCGGCGTCCATTGGTCGACAGGCGGCAATCGGCGTGCGGCGGCCAATTCGGCGATCTGGGCAAGCGATAACTGGGACAGATCGTGGGGGATTTCGGGCATGGGCATGCCCTGTATCTAGGCGGCTGCGGCGCGACTTGCAAAGTCGGGATCTGGCCCCAGCAAACCTTGGCTGCGTAACCCGCCTGCGCGGCGGACGCGCGCCAGCAGCCGGTGGCGTTCAACCGGGCCGGGAACATCCCAACCTGCGGTCGCTTCAGCTGTAAAGCCAAAGAAGCGACTATAATATTCGGGATCACCAATCATCACCATCGCATCGGCAGCGCCGGCATCGGCGGCATCCAGCAAACGGGCCATCAGGGCTTTACCAATCCCCTTGCCCTGCGCTTCTGGCAGGACAGCCACTGGCCCAACCAGCGTGATCGGATCAGCGCCCGTGGCATCCGCCACGCGGGCGGGCCACGCCTGTATCGTCCCCATCAGCGTGTCGCCATCAAGCGCGGCAAAGCTCAGCTCCGGCAAAAAAGGCATGTTTTCACGAATGCGATAGGCGGTGCGTCCGTGCCGGTCCGCGCCAAAGGCGGCGTCCAACAAAAGCTCGACGTCCTCGGGCGGAATCTGCGTCAGGGGCACCAAAGTCATCAAGTCAGGATTGGCCTTCGAATCGTCATCGGAAAGGGCGCGCTTTAGGCTGCTGGCCACGAAATGGAAGCATCATCGGTTGCTGTTGCTGCAAATATCTCTATGGGGCGCGGCATGACAGCCCGTTCCGACCGCCTTGTCCTTGAAGTCGCCAATCTCGAAGTGCCGGTGTTGACTGGCATCTATTCGGAAGAGACGCACTTGCCCCAGCCCTTGCGGATGTCCGTCAAGGTTGAGCTGGATTGTGCCGACCATTATGCGGCCGACACGCCCTTGACCGCGTCCAAAAACTACATGGACCTGAAGCGGGCGATGACCCACCTGCCCGAAGGCGTACATTTCGTTCTGATTGAGGCTGTGGCAGATCATATCATCGAAACGCTGATGGTCGAGGATCCCCGCGTCCAGTCTGTAGAGGTGAAGATTGTGAAGCTGGCCATTGCGGATGACGATGAGGAAATCGGCGTCACCTTATATCGGGGCCGCATTTGAAACTGGCCCTGGTTACCGCCGGCTTTCACCGGCTGGGCGCCGCCATTGCGCAGCGATTGGCAGCGGAAGGTTGGACGCTGGCGCTGCATGGCCGCAAGATCGAATCCCCCGATCCTAGCTTGGCAGATAGCCTCTCCCGCAACGGCACGCGCTGGCAGGCATTTGCGGCTGACTTGTCCGATGAGAAGGCCGTTGTGGCACTGGTGCCCGCGGTGGTGGCCCATTTTGGTCGTGCGCCGGACCTGATCGTTAACAATGCCTCGCGCTTTGACTGGGATGACCCCCAAAGCGCGACGCCAGCAGCGATGGCCGCGCATTTTGCGGTCAACGCTGCAGCCCCGGTCGCGCTGGCAACAGCGCTGGCGGCGGCGCTAGACCCCGGTCAGGTGGCCAGCGTTGTCAACATTTTGGACCAGCGTATTCGCCATCCCGGGGGGGATCAGCTGAGCTACACCATCTCAAAACTGGCGCTTTCCGGCGCGACGGAAACACTCGCGCGCGCCTTGGCTCCGCACGTGCGCGTCAATGCCGTGGCGCCCGGATTGGTGATCCCAACCGAGGAATATCTGCCCAGTCAAATGGAGGCTTTGCGCGCCGCAATGCCCTTGGCGCGCCTGCCGGAACCCGCCGATATTGCTGATGCCGTCTACTGGCTGGCCAATGCAGCCCTGGTGACGGGCCAGACCGTTTTTGTTGACGGGGGTGCCGCGCTTAAATCCTTTGACCGCGATTTCGTTTTCCTGGAACGCGACGCCTAAGCAGCCTGGGTGTCAGTGGGCCGGGGCAGCGGGCCGGGACCGCACACATGGGCCCAAGGCGCCCATCACGAGCTGATAATCTGCCTGAATTTGTTGGACATCTTCCGCAGATTGTCCGGTTGTGACAGCGGCGGGCAGCTGTGCGGGCAAAAAACAGACCAAGCGATACCAAAGCAAACTATTGGCCTTGGGCTGGCTGACGCCATCATCGACCACTTCACCCTGTGAAACGAACCATTTCGGAGGCTGATCTGGCTGACGCTGCACGGTGAGTGACGCTGGACGATTATCCGCAGTATCTAGGAATATCTGGGTTTCGCCTTCGCCGGGCAGGCTGCCTTGGGAATGAAATGCAGAACTGATGCCGCGCACAAGCGGGGGGGCGTCCGGCTGGGCGGCCTCGGTAAGGATCGATCGCAAGGTTTGCTCAGCAGCCGGCGTCCAAGAAATCTGCGCCGTTGGCGCAACCAGCCGCCATTCGCCCGGACGCCCGGGCAAGGCAAAGGCGAGTGATTCGGTTCCCCGCAATTTTGACGCTTTGCCCCGCGAATCAAGCGGCAAGTCAATCAGATATTTTGTTTGGGCCGGTTGCGCCTCGGGGGCCTTGATGAGTGTTTTGACGTCAGCCGTCACCAATTGCCGCTGAAATCCGGGTAAAACCCCGGTTGCCATTTCGGCATTGAGGGGGCGGGCGGACTTCACGCGGACACGCGCGACAATTTTTGATGCAAGTGCGAAGTCTGCCAGATCGGCATAAGTCTTGCTGATTTCAGCAGGTGCGGGCATCTTATTTTGCGGCGCAGCATAAATTGGCATGGCTGTCATGATACCGACATAGATCAAGGCTTTAACCACTCATGTTCTCCGTCTAAGCCCCTGTTACCAACCGAGCAGATGTCCCGACATCCACTTCGCCCATTTTACAGGACAAAAGCGATTGCGTCGGCCCAAACCTCGCGATAGACGAAGGGCGTCTGTCTGAATAGATTCCAAGTTGCAGACGGGAGCAGGGGGGGCGCCATTTGGTCGAGGCCAACCAGTGCCCCCTGTTGTCGTTTTTTTGGAGGGAGTGTCGTTTTTTAATGGCCTATGCTGACCAAGAGATGAGCGGCCGGCGGATCCTCGCGATCGGTGCGGTGGCTTTGTTGCATGCGGGGGTGGGCTATGCGCTCGTCACCGGCCTTGCATACAATGCCGCCAAGCAGGTTTACGAAGATCTTAAGACGTTCGATGTGGCGCCCGATGAGCCCGAAAAGCCTGAAGAGCCGCCACCACCGCCGCCGAAGGTTGATTTGCCGCCACCGCCAAAGGTGACGGTGCCGCCGCCGGTGGTGATGTCGCCCGTTGTGTCGACGAATACCATCCAGCCGATTTCTCAGGCTGCGGTGCAAGCCCCGCCGCCTCCGCCCGCGCCAGCGCCGCCGCGCGTTGCCGAGCGGGCTGTGCAGCGTGGTGGATCGATTTCGGATGAAGATTATCCGTCGTCGTCGATCCGCAACGAAGAGCAGGGCACTTCGATTGCAACCTTTACCATCGGAACGGACGGTAGGGTTGTCGCGTGTAATGCATCGGGCGCTAGCCCGACGCTGGACGCCGAAACCTGTAAGCTCATCATGCGCCGTTTCCGCTTCAAGCCGGCCAAGGATGGAAGTGGCCAGCCGATCGAGGAAACCAAGAGCCAGCGCGTGACCTGGCGGTTGCCCAAATAACCTGAGTTTTCGTCTAACCGATTTATCAGTTTTGAGAGGAAGTTATCGTTATGACCACCGCAGCTGAAGCAGCGAATGTTGCACAGAAGCAGTTCGGCCTTATGCAGGCCCTCGAAGAAGGCGGCTTCGTTTCGCAGGCCATTTTTGCCATTCTCGTGATTATGTCCGCCGTGTCTTGGTACATCATGTTCACCAAGCTGGTGGAGCAGGGCAAGGTTCTGAAGCAGAGCCGTGAAGGCGTGCAGAAGTTCTGGACCTCGTCGAGCGTCAAGGACGGCGTCAACAAGTTCGAAAAGAACTCGGCCTTCCGTCAGCTCGTTGACGATGCGCTGTTGGCTGAAGATCAGCACGGCAAGCTCATCGACGCGCAGGACCAGCATGAATGGATGCACTCGTCGATGCAGCGTAGCCAAGACGCGATCAACGCGAAGCTCGGCACGGGCCTGGCCTTCCTCGCAACGGTGGGTTCGACCTCGCCGTTCGTCGGTCTGCTCGGTACGGTTATCGGCATCTATCGCGCCCTCATCAAGATCGGCGCGTCGGGCGACGCCTCGATCGACAAGGTCGCGGGTCCGGTTGGTGAAGCGCTGATCATGACCGCGCTTGGTCTCGTCGTGGCCGTTCCGGCGGTCATGGGCTACAACTGGCTGCAGCGTCGCAACAAGCTCATCGCTGAGCGCATGAGCACGTTCTGCAACGACCTGCATGGCTATATGATGTCGAACGGCGCTGTCCGTCCGGCTGTCAAGGCTGCTGCTCCGGCTGCTGCCAAGCCGGCTGGCGCTAAGGCCTAATGCGATTGGGCGCGGCGGGCATCATGTCTGCCGCGCCAATTATCTGAAGGGGCGTAGGTTCGCCCACGCCCGTTCGTTACGACGTTAGAGATAGGAATTAGCCTATGGCTATGAGTGTTGGCGGAGAAGGTGGTGACGACGCCCCAATGTCGGACATCAACACGACCCCGCTCGTGGACGTGATGCTGGTTCTCTTGATCATCTTCCTGATCGCCGTTCCGGTGGTCATCAAGACGGTTGAGGTGAACCTTCCCAAGCTCTCGTTCCAGCCGACCACTTCGAAGGCCGAAAACGTTATCCTGACCGTGCGCAACGGATCGGATGGCGGGTGCGAAGTGTATTGGAACGCCACCCGCATGAACTCGACCGAGCTGCTGACCCGTGCAGCAGCCCGCTTCAAGGCTGAGGCTGATCGCCTTGGTCCGGACGCAACCGACCCCGACCTGTTCCCGGAAGTCCACATTCGTGGCGACCAGCGGACCCAGTATCGGTGCATCGGCGGCGTGGTCTCGATCATGCAGAGCGCGGGCTTCATCCGCGTCGGATTCATCTCGTCGCCGGTCATCTAAGACCGGCTGCGAGTGTACGGAGAATAAACCATGGCAATGAGTGCACCGAAGGGGGACTCGTCTGAACCGATGGTGGAAATGAACACGACGCCGTTGATCGACGTCATGCTCGTTCTCCTCATCATGTTCATCATCACCCTGCCGCCGCCGACCCACGCGGTGAAGATCGACTTGCCGCAGGATTGCGCGCCGAACTGCCCGCCGCCTCCGCCGGTTCTGCCGACGAAGAACGTGCTGTATGTCAGCCCGCAAGGCGTTGTGACTTGGAACCAACAGCCGGTCAGCTGGTCTCAGCTGGATCAGCTGCTGAACGATTCGCAGGATCCGGCCAAGTTCGCGCTGACGCCGGAACTGCACCTGCAGCCCGATCCGATGGCGCCGTATGACACGGTGGACCGCGTTCTCGCCCGTGCGAAGCGCGCCAAGGTGTCGAAGATGGGCTTCGTCAACAACGAAGCATATCGCGGCGACTTCTGAGGCATCTCAGGGGTAAAAAGATTAAGGGCGGTCCTTCGGGGCCGCCCTTTTTCGTTGGGGGGAGGCTTGGCCACGTTATCCGTCGGCCCAATCGATCGTATCCACTTGAACGATGTTGAACCCCGCGGTGCGCCCCCGCCCTGGACTTCACCCAAATCCCTGGTGACCGGGGAGTTAGCAAACCGAGCGATACGGCTCCTGCGACCTTTGGGCTGGAAAGCCTTGGATAAATGCCACAGGTTCCCCGACCATAGGGACTGGGATGCAGGGCCACAAACGGGTGACCCAACCGACTTAATCGGGGTTGCTACACCCCGGGTGCCGTGCGTGGCGGCATCGACGGGGACTATCCGTCAGGCCCGTGCCAGACGCAAGCCGTGTTTCGTCCAAATTGTCCCAAGGGTGCCCACGCGGTGGGGGGCTACCCGTCGAACTGAAGCCGCGCCAGACGGGCATACAGACCGCCGGCTGCGACAAGGCTGTCGTGCCGCCCTTCTTCGACGATCCGGCCATCCTCCATCACGATAATCCGGTCGGCAGCGCGCACCGTGGCGAGCCGATGGGCAATGACGATGGTGGTGCGATCGGCCATCAGATGGTCCAGCGCATCCTGCACCAGACGTTCGGATTCGGCATCAAGCGCTGATGTTGCCTCATCCAGCAACAGGATGGGGGCATTGCGCAAAATGGCGCGGGCAATGGCCAGACGCTGGCGCTGGCCGCCCGACAAACGGGCCCCGCCTTCGCCCATAAAGGTATCAAGCCCCTGCGGCAGCTTGCGCAAAAATTCGGCTGCGTTGGCGCTTTCGGCGGCGGCCCAAAGCTGGTCATCGCTGGCATCCCAACGGCCATAACGCAGATTGTCGCGCGCACTGGCGGCGAAAATAACCGTTTCTTGCGGCACCATGGCAATGCGCGCACGCACGGCCGCCGGGTCGGCTTCGGGCAGGGCCACGCCATCGACGCGGATCGTGCCGGCTTCGGGATCGTAAAAGCGTTGGATCAATTGGAACAGCGTGGACTTGCCAGCACCCGAGGGGCCAACCACGGCAACCGTTTCCCCCGGGGCGATGTCCAGCGAGAAATCCGCCAGCGCGTGCACCTCTGTCCGGGTGGGATAGCGGAACGTGACCTTGTCAAAGGCAACGCGGCCCTGCGCGGGCTCTGGCAGGGGTTTGGGATGTGCGGGCGCAGCGATGCCCGGCTGCTCGTGCAACAATTCCGAAAGACGCTGTGCAGCACCAGAGCTGCGGACAAGGTCGCCATAAACTTCGGTCAAGGCACCAAAGGCCCCGGCCACAAAGCCCCCGGTCAGCACAAATGCAGCAATCGACCCACCGGTCATTTTACCCGCCTGCACATCAAGCGCGCCCTGCCACATGATGAAGGTGATCGCGCCAAAGATCATGAAGATCAGGATTGCCGTCAGGATCGCGCGGGTGCGGATGCGGCCGCGCGCCGTTTGAAACGCGCCTTCTACAGCACTGGAAAATCGTTCACCTTCGCGTTGTTCCTGCCCAAAGGCCTGCACGATCTTCATCGCACCCAAAACTTCGTCTACGATGACACCAACATCGGCAATCCGGTCTTGGCTTTTGCGCGACATATCGCGCAGCCGTCGCCCGATGAAGAGAATGGGGCCAAGGGTCAGCGGAATGCCAACCAGCAGCATAGCCGTCAGCTTCGGGGCCAAGGTGAAGAGGTAAAGAATGCCGCCAATCGCCAGCACCAGATTGCGCAGCGCGACCGATGCCGTGGTCCCCACCGCTTGTTCGATCAGCGTCGTGTCGGCGGTCAGGCGTGAGGCGACTTCGGCGGGGCGGTTGATTTCAAAATAGCTGGGCGACAGCCGCAGGAGATTGTTGACGACGGCTGACCGGATATCGGCGACCACACGTTCGCCCAGCCAAGAAACGAAGTAAAAGCGCGAAGCTGTCGCCAATGCCAGCACGCTGACAATCGCCAAGAGATATTCAAACCAGCGACCAATATCCCCGCCTGATTGCGCAAAGCCGCGATCGATGACGAGGCGAAAGCCGTTGGGAATGGCAAGCGTCGCGCTGGCCGCGACGATGAGGGAAATCAAAGCCCCCGCAATCACAGTGGGATAGCGCGAGGCATAGTCCCATACCATGCGCAGATTGCCAATTGAGCGGGGCTGGGCGACGGCCGTTTCCTGATGATCCATAAACCGCGCCCTAGCAGGCTGGCTGCGCAACCTCAATCAAAGTTGGACGTTATTGTGCATTGCACAACGACCGTGTCTGGTCCATCATATTGACCATGCGGGGAAAGAACATGCTCTACAGTGCCTATGAATTGCAGCGAAACTGGCTGGCCGGGGCAAGCGCGCTTGCGGCCGCTGGCGCAGAATGGCTGGGCAATCCGTCTAATCCGTTCGGCTATCTGGGTGGCGGGCCAATGTTTGCCGCGGCGCTGGATGTTTTTGCCCATGCTGCCGCGCCGCGTGGCAAGCCGGCTTTTGGCCTGGACGAGTGTGAGATTGGGGGCCGCAGTGTCCGCGTGACGGAAGAAATCGTCCACCGGCTGCCCTTTGGCCAGCTGAAGCGTTTCTGTCGAGAGGGCGTCGAGGGCGACCCGAAATTGCTGATCGTTGCGCCGATGTCGGGCCACTTCGCGACTTTGCTGCGCGGCACGGTGGAACGGATGCTGCCGGGGCATGATGTCTACATCACCGATTGGCGCGACGCGAAAGCCGTGCCGTTGGCGGCTGGGCATTTCGATCTGGACGACTATATCGACTATGTCCGCGCGTTTTTAGAGGTGCTGGGCCCCGGCACGCACGTGCTGGCGGTGTGCCAGCCCTCGGTCCCTGTCTATGCGGCCATTGCCCTGATGTCGGCAGAAGACCATCCCTGCACGCCGCGGACGCTGACGATGATGGGCGGCCCGGTCGATACCCGCCGCGCGCCGACATCTGTCAACCAATTGGCGATGGAACGGCCTTTTTCCTGGTTTGAACATAATGTCATCGCCCGCGTCCCCCAGGGTTATCCCGGGGCCGGACGCGAAGTATATCCCGGCTTTTTGCAATTGTCGGGCTTTATGGCGATGAACCTTGGCAACCACCTGATGAGCCATTGGGAAATGTTCAAGCATCTGGTGGATGGCGACGGCGAAAGTGCGGATGCCACCAAGGCCTTTTATGATGAATATCGGTCGGTCTGCGACATGACGGCCGAATTTTACCTGCAAACCATCGACCGCGTGTTCCAGCGACATTTGCTGCCCAAGGGGGAGTTGGTGCACCGCGGCCAGCGCGTGGACCCTAGCAAGATCACCAAGGTCGGCCTGCTGGCGATTGAAGGGGAGCGGGACGATATTTCCGGCATCGGCCAAACCAAGGCGGCGCTTGATATTGCGACCAACCTGCCGGACGCGCTGAAACATTATTATGTGGCGGAAGGCGTGGGCCATTATGGCATCTTCAATGGTGGCAAATGGCGCACTGCCATTGCCCCTGTGGTTGAGGACTGGATTTTAGCCCATAATGGCTGACGGGGCGGCCGCTTAAGAAAAATGCCCCTCTAATAGCCAAAGGCTGATCCAGCCAATGGCCGTTACCCAGATCAAAGCGACAAGCGCCGCGCCAATGCGGCTGACAGGACGTGCGCTGGCAGCCTCGGCAGTCGCGCGGTGGCGGGCGTGGATATCCGCTGGCACCATCTTCAGGAACAGCCAGACCCCTAAGGGGATCAGGATGACATCGTCGAGCAGGCCCAAGACCGGGATGAAATCCGGGATCAGATCAATCGGGGACAAGGCGTAAGCGGCGATCAGCAGACCGAACAGCCGCGCGACAAGCGGCAGCCCCGGGTCGCGCGCAGCCAGCCACGCCACATGGGCTTCGATACGCAGATTATGGGCAATAGCTTTGAGGGTTCGCATGGCCCGCATCATAGCCCCAGATGGTTAAGCAACAATAGGCGGCACATCTGCGACGTTGGGGAATCCATGGCTTTTGACTCAGGTTGAACGAAGGCCCTACATCCAGAATAGGACTCGCGCTGTTTCTCGAAGTAAGCGCGTCATTTGCGAGAGGAAAGCTTATGCCCGTTGTGAGCAAGGAAGAACTGTTCGGCATGGTCGGACAGAATGTCGGCACGTCGGAATGGATGCTGATCGACCAGGACCGCGTCAACAAATTCGCTGAGGCGACGGGGGATTTCCAGTTCATCCACGTCGATCCAGAGCGCGCCAAGCTGACGCCTTTTGGCGGCCCGATTGCCCATGGCTTTTTGTCGCTGTCGCTGCTGCCCGTCTTGACAGCCCAGGCCAATTTGCCGCGCCTTGATGGGGTGAAGATGGGCGTCAACTATGGCGGCAACAAAACCCGTTTCATCGCGCCCGTAAAGGTGGGCAAGCGCGTACGCGGCCATTTCAAGATGCTTGAAATTGAAGAAAAGCGCCCCGGCCAATTCCAGCAGACGATGGAATTCACGCTGGAAATTGAAGGGGAAGAAAAGCCCGCGTTGATCGCGGAGTGGATCACCCAGTTCTTCGTCTAAGCCCCCGATCATTTCAGGAGATTATCCATGCGTAGCGCCGTTATTGTTTCCACCGCCCGCACCCCGATTGGCCGCGCCTATCGCGGGGCCTTCAACATAACCCCTTCGCCAACGTTGTCGGCTTATTCGATCCGTGCCGCGGTTGAGCGCGCGGGCATTGACCCGGCAGAAGTGGATGATCTGTGCTGGGGGTCGGCGCTGCAGCAGGGCAGTCAGGCCGGGAATACGGCGCGCACCGCTTTGCTGCGGGCAGGCCTGCCCGTTTCGGTGCCGGGGATGACCATTGACCGCCAATGCTCTTCCGGCCTGATGGCGATTGCGACGGCGGCCAAGCAGATCATCGTCGACAACATGGATATCTGCGTCGGTGGTGGTGTTGAATCGATTAGCCTTGTCCAGACGCCCGAAATGCGCGTGGCGCCCGACCCTGAGCTGCTGAAGATGCACAAGGACATCTATATGCCCATGTTGCAAACGGCCGAAGTTGTGGCCGCGCGCTACAAGATCAGCCGTGACCGGCAGGATGAATATGGCCTGCAATCGCAGCAGCGCACAGCCGCCGCCCAAGCCGCGGGCAAGTTTGATGATGAAATCGTGGCCTGCACCGCAACCATGGCCGTCACCAACAAGGAAACGGGTGAGGTTTCTCAAAAGGAAATCACACTGACCAAGGACGAAGGCAATCGCGCCGATACGACGCTGGAGGGTCTGAAATCCCTGAAGCCGGTTCTGGGGCCTGACATGAACATCACGGCGGGCAATGCCAGCCAGTTGTCGGATGGGTCGTCTGCCAGCGTGTTGATGGAAGAAGCCGTTGCCGCAAAGAAGGGCCTGACGCCGCTGGGCCGCTATGTCGGCATGGCGGTGGCTGGGACCGAGCCCGATGAAATGGGCATCGGCCCGGTATTCGCCATTCCCAAGCTGCTCCAGCGCTTTGGCCTGAAGATGGACGATATCGGCCTGTGGGAACTGAACGAAGCCTTTGCCGTGCAGGTACTGTATTGCGCGGACAAGCTGGGCATTCCCATGGATCGCTTGAACGTCAATGGCGGCGCGATCTCGATCGGCCATCCTTATGGGATGTCAGGCGCCCGCATGGTTGGCCATGCGTTGATCGAAGGGAAGCGCCGGGGTGCGAAATATGTCGTCATCACCATGTGCATCGGTGGTGGGCAAGGGGCAGCCGGGCTTTTCGAAGTCCTTTGATCCCATTCCCTGTCTCGGGAAACAAGCAGAGGCGGTCGCGCGTGCGGCCGCCTCTTCTGTTTTGGGGCTGGGCCGCCTAGAGACGCAGGCGTGACGCTTACCCGCCTGACCCTGACGGACTTTCGGTCCTATTCCGCCTGCACGATCACGCCCGGTCCGGGCTTGGTCGTGCTCACCGGCGAAAATGGGGCCGGCAAAACCAACATATTGGAAGCCGTCTCGCTCTTGGTGCCGGGGCGGGGCCTGCGCGGTGCGCCTTTGTCTGACATCGCCCGGCAATCAGGCGCGGGCGGCTTTGCGGTGGCGGCCCGGCTGTCGGGTGCCGATTTAGGCGATGTCGATCTGGGCACGGGCACCCGCGCCGACGCGCCGGAACGGCGCTTGGTCCGGATCAACAGTGCCGCCGCTGCCGCGACCGACCTTGCCGATTGGATCGCAGCTTTGTGGCTGACGCCCGCGATGGACCGACTTTTTCTAGAAGGGGCGGGCGAACGGCGACGCTTTCTGGACCGGCTGGTGCTGGCGTTGGTGCCGGGCCATGCGCGCGAAGCCACGCGCTATGAAGCCGCGATGCGGCAGCGCAATCGCCTTTTGACAGATGACCATCCGGCTGACCCGGATTGGCTGGCCGCGCTGGAAGCGCAGATGGCAGCCCATGGCCATGCAATTGCCCAAGCGCGAGGGCAATTGGTCTTGGCACTAGGCGAACGGCTGGCCGCCCAGCCAGAAGGGCCCTTTGCCCGCGCCGGGCTGGCACTGGAAAATGGCGATATCGGCCCAGATTTTGCCGCGCTGCTGGCCGCCAATCGCGCGCGCGATGCAGCAGCCGGGCGTACGTTGATCGGGCCGCATCGCAGCGACCTTGTCGTGACCCATTTGGGCAAGGGTCAGGCCGCGGCCCGCTGTTCCACCGGCGAACAAAAGGCGCTGCTGCTGGGCATTGTTTTGGCCCATGCCGAACTGGTTGCTGACCGCATTGGCCGCCCGCCGGTTTTGTTGTTGGATGAAGTGGCGGCGCATCTGGACCCCATCCGGCGCGCGGCGCTGTTTGAGCGGCTGGCACAGCAGGGCGGGCAAGTCTGGATGACGGGAACCGAACCCGCTTTGTTTGCCGAAGCGGGCCCCTCCGCCACCCGCCTGATCGTGCGCGAAGGGGCGGTGCTTGGCTAGGCCAGCGTCTTGCCGTCGACCCTGAGTTTCAGGCTTTCTGTAAAAAGCGGCGTGCTGGCGCGCTGAAATGCCCCCGGCGTCATGTTGGTGTAGCGCCGGAACTCCCGGTTGAGATGCGACTGATCAAAATACCTTAAGCCCGCCAGCTCTGCCTCGTCCGCATTGCTCAACCCGCGCATGGCCGCGGCCATATCCAGAAAGCGGCAGCGTTGAAGGACCGCTTTGGGGGATAGGCCAAAGCTCGCTAGGCAGCGGCGTTCCAATTGGCGGGGGGACAGGCCCAATAGGGTGGCGACCACGTCAACCCGGATCGTGCTATCCTGACGCGCAATCGCCTCAAAAGAGGCGATCACAGGATCCACCTGATGCTTGCCAATATAGTCCAGCTGCGCATCGATCGCCTGTTCCATCGCGGCAACAAGCTGGGTGTCATTCGTGGCCGCGTGCAGGGCAGCGTGGAGCCGTGTCGCGATGTCAGGATGGAAACATTCGTCCAGCGGGGCAACGCAATCGGCAAGATCGGTCGCTGGACGTTCAAAAAGGGCCGTCCATGCGCTCGGCCGCAACGCAAAGGATACAACACAAACCGGGCCGCGTGCCCGTATCCGCTGCATCCGAGAATTGGACCCAAAAACAAACAGGCCGGACATCGCCCGCCACTCGCCACCGTCCCACAAATCCCAGCTGCCAGAATGGATGAACCGGACAAAGGCATTGTCCGCCATTAGGAAATCTTCCAGCACAAGCGTTTCCGGCAGGGCCGCGCTGAACGCATAATAGCGGCGAATAAACGGGAGTAGCCGGGCCGCAGGCGCATAATTGCGAGACGAGATCATCCAACTTCCTGCATCAGCGTGTCAAAATAGTGAAGCCCATCCTTTACCCGCTTTCTTGGTCTCGGCCACCCGTAATTTTGGGCCGGGAAAATCGCCGCGAACGGGTGGCTTTTAAGGGGCAAAGACCATCTTGCTTGCCGTGCCCGGCCCGGTCAGGCTACGGATGACGCATGACGATTGCTGCCGACACGCTTGCCCTTATTGGCAACACACCGCTGGTGAAACTGGAAGGTCCTTCGGCTGAGACGGGCTGCACGATCCTTGGGAAGTGCGAATACGCCAATCCTGGCGCGTCGGTGAAGGATCGCGCGGCCCTGTTCATTGTGGAAGATGCCGAGGCGAGCGGCGCGTTAAAGCCGGGTGGGACGATTGTCGAAGGCACCGCGGGCAATACGGGGATCGGCATCGCGCTGGTTGCCAATGCCAAGGGCTATAAGACGATCATTGTTATGCCGGACACGCAAAGCCGCGAGAAGATGGATACGCTGCGCGCCTTGGGCGCGGAGCTGGTTCTGGTGCCGCCGGCCCCCTTTGCGAACCCCGGCCATTTTGTTCATACTTCGCGCCGGATCGCGGAAGAAACGCCGGGCGCGGTCTGGGCCAACCAGTTTGATAATACCGCGAACCGCAAATCCCATATTGTGGGGACGGCTGAGGAAATCTGGACGCAGACGGGCGGGCGCATCGATGGCTTTACCTGTGCGGCCGGCACCGGCGGTACCATTGCGGGTGTCGGCCTTGGCCTCAAAGCCCATAGCGAGGATGTGGTCATCGCGTTGACGGACCCTTTTGGGGCCGCCTTGTACAATTATTATGCGCATGGCGAGTTGAAGGCGGAAGGCAGCTCAGTTGCCGAAGGTATCGGGCAGGGCCGGATCACCGCCAATCTGGAAGGCGCGCCGATCGACACGCAATTCCGCATCTCGGATGAAGAGGGGTTGCACTGGGTGGCCCGCCTGCTGCGCGAAGAGGGGCTGTGCCTTGGCTTGTCGTCTGGCATCAACGTTGCCGGCGCTGTGGCGCTGGCACGGCACCTTGGGCCCGGCAAGACGATTGCGACCATCTTGTGCGATACCGGTTTTCGCTATTTGTCGACGCTGTATAACCCGCAATGGCTGCGCGCTAAGGGGCTGCCCGTGTTTGACTGGTTAAAGGACTGACAATGGCCAATCCTGACTTTGACCCGGATCGCCGGGAAAGCTGGCGTCGGATACGTGTCGGCCTAACCGGCTTGGGGGGAATCCTCCTTTTGATCGGTTTGGCCAATGCCATGTTGCAGCAGCTGGGCAAGGCGAATGCGCCGGTTGTGCCCAGCGTTGCCGAACAGGCTGCCCGCAGCAGCGACGCCAAGAATGAGCCGCTTGCCGAATTGGGGGTTGCGCCTGGCGCACCGGCAACGCCGCCGCCCAGCGCACCTGCACCCAAAAAGTGAGGCGGCGGCCCCTGACGGCCCCCTATTTGGCAGGTCCGCCGGTCGTTGGTTGCGTCTGCTTTGTCCCGCTGCCTTGATCCGATGATGTCCAAATTGTCGCTTGTCGCCAGGGGCGTGCCCCTGAGTGCGGCCCGCGGCGCTGCATCCCGTCTCTTGCCATGTGCGACTCCGGGCACGCCTTCCCGGTTGTGCGAGTCGCATTTGGCAGGGCTTGGCTTCCCCGATCGGCCTCAAAATGCCGCATCCCAACAGAAAATGGAACAAAATCAGGCGACTAACGCAAAATTTGATCGAAAAGGAGGGCAGCGGAAAACCAAGGATTCCCCCTAAAAAACCCAATTTGGGGCGCTGAATCCCCGTTTCACCCGTGAAATCCCTTGCTGTCCCCATGATTCCCTGATACCCCTTTCTCAGTCAGATTGGGGCGGGGCTGTCCTGATTCATGCGTGAATTGGCCGAGTG
>JAHEGQ010000231.1 GCA_024645025.1 Sphingomonadaceae bacterium | reverse complement strand
CCAAATCAACGCCTTTTTTGAAAATTCGACGCGCACGCTTTTGTCTTTCGAGATTGCGGGCAAACGGCTGGGCGCGGACGTGGTCAACATGCACGCAGCGACCTCCAGCGTGAAAAAGGGCGAAACGCTGATCGACACCGCGATCACCCTCAATGCGATGCGCGCCGATGTTATCGTGATCCGCCATGCCTCGTCCGGGGCGGTCGCGCTGATTGCCGACAAGGTGGATTGTCCCGTTCTAAACGCGGGTGACGGCCGCCATGAACACCCGACACAGGCCTTGCTGGATGCGCTGACCATTCGTCGGCGCAAAGGCGGGTTTCAAGGATTGAAGGTCGCGATTTGTGGCGATGTGCTGCACAGCCGCGTTGCCCGATCGAACATTCTGGCGCTGACGTCGCTGGCAGCGGATGTGCGCGTGGTTGGCCCGGCAACGCTGATCCCGCCCAGCATCGAACAGATGGGCGTGACCGCCTATACCGATATGGATGAAGGGCTTGAGGGTGCCGATGTGGTTATGATGCTGCGCCTTCAGACCGAGCGCATGGAAGGGGGCTTCATCCCGTCGCTGCGCGAATATCACGCGCTTTACGGGCTGACCTATGAACGGCTGAAGCGCGCCAAGCCGGATGCGCTGGTGATGCACCCCGGCCCGATGAACCGCGGCGTGGAAATCGCAAGCGATGTGGCGGACGACGTCAACCGATCCGTTATTGCCGAACAAGTGGAAATGGGGGTTGCCGTACGCATGGCCTGTCTGGATGTCCTGACGCGCAGCCGGAGGGCGGGGGCATGACGCAGATGCGGGCCATTACAAACGCCCAGATTTTGGGCGGCGGCACATCGCTGCTGATCGCAGGCGACCGGATCGCCGGGATTGACGTGCCGATCCCGGCAGATGCCGATCTTCTGGATGCCAAGGGGGCGCAGGTCGCGCCCGGCATTGTCGATCTGGGCGTGTTTGCGGTGGATAAACGGGCGTGTATCGCCGGCGGCATTACCCGCGTGGCGCTGATGCCCGATCAAACACCTGTGTTGGATGAACCGGGCATCGTGCAGCGGGCAGCGCTGGCCGCGAAGCCGGATTTATGGGTGCATCCGCTGGCCGCGGCGACGCGTGGTCTTGCTGGGCGGGAATTGGGCGAATTTGCGATGATGCGCAAAGCCGGTGCCCGGGCGGTCGCCACTGGGCGGCAGTGGATCGCGGATTCGGGCGTGATGGCCAAGGTAATGACCTATGCCGCATCGCTGGACCTGACCCTGATCACCCATGCCGAAGACGCTGGACTGGTTGGCAACGCGGTTGCGACCTCGGGTGAAACCGCGAGCCGCCTTGGGCTTGCCAGCGCCCCGGCCGAAGCAGAGGCGCTGGCCATGGCCCGCGACCTGATGCTGGCGGAACTCACGGGGGTGCGTCTGCACGTTCGGAACGTTACAACGGCCCGTGGGCTGGACCTGATCCGGGCCGCCAAGGCACGGGGATTGCCTGTAACCTGCGGCATTGCGCCAACGCACCTGTTTTTGTCTGAAATGGCGATCAACGACTTCCGGACCTTTGCGCGGTTAAGCCCGCCCTTGCGCGCGGAGGGGGATCGTCAGGCCTGTCTTGCTGCGGTGCAAGATGGCACGATTGATGTTTTGTGTTCTGCCCATGATCCGCGCGGCCCCGAAGCCAAGCGGCTGCCCTTTGCCGATGCAGATCCCGGCGCAGCGGGGGCCGAAACGCTGCTAGCGCTGGCCATGGGTCTTGTGCGCGATGGCCTTGTAACAATGCCGCGCCTTTTTGAACTGCTATCCGGCACGCCGTCGCGGCTGTTGGGGGTTGAAAGCGGGCATATCGCTGCTGGCGCACCCGCTGACCTTGTGCTTTTTGATCCTGATGCGCCTTGGCAGATCGACGCTGCGCGATTTGTGGGCCAAGCTGGCAATACGCCTTTTGACAAATTGCCGGTGCAGGGCCGGGTGATCGCGACCCTGAAGGGCGGTCGGACGCTGGGCTAAGCCAAGGCGATCAGCGCAAGGCCAGTTGACGCGGCTGCGCATCCTGTCGCGCGGCCCACCGGATCAGGTCTGTTTTATTCAGCACCCGCGTAAAGCTCTGCCCCCCCTTGGTCCGCAGCGACTGGCAGAGGCGGTTCGCCTCTGCGCGGGACGCAAAGCCGCCGACCGAAAGTCGGTATATGCCCGCCTCATGACGGGCCTGCCGCGCGCCATAGCGTTGCAAGATAGGCCAACGGCCCAGCGATTGCGTCCAGGCAGAGGCAACGGACTGGCTGGACTTAAATGCACCGATTTGGACAACATAGCCCTTGCCGGAAGCGGCCATGGCGCGCGTCTTGGCGGTGCTGTTGGGCTGATCCTTCTGCGGCGTTAAAGACGATGTCTGAGGCACCACGCCCCCCTGCGCCAGATGCACACGCACCGGATCCTTCACTTCGGGCGGCGCTTCAAAATAGGCCGATACAGAAGGCGGGGGGGTCTGCGGATCGATGTTCGTCGCCTGTGCAACCGGCGGCGGCACTTCCTGCGGCTCAGCTGACACCAAATCCCGCAGCGCCGCCGGCCCCGCCGTCTTCAGGGCCAAGGCTGCGGGCAGGCCGACGTCTGTGCGTGGCTGGATGTCCAACAGGCGTGAAATTTGGGCCATACCCTGCCCCGGCTTGGCAAAGCTGGCCCAATCCGCCATGCGTTGCGCCACAAGGTCGGGCGTCAGATCAACGGCCGCTTGCGCGCGTGCGGCATCCCACCGCCCGGCAAGGGCATAAGCAAGGGCCAGGTTTTGCCGAAGCTTGGCATTGTCCTCACCAGATCGCACCGCTTCTTCTAGGGCACGAATACCGGCATCGGTATCGCCCGCCAGCGCCTGCGCCAAGCCATAGTCTGAAACTGTCAAAGCCGACTGGTGCGTGACCAGCAAATCCCGCGCCTTGGCAGCATCGCCCAGCGCAATCTTTGTTAAGGCCAGCTTGAAGCCCGCCTTGGCATGATCGGGCTTCAGCGTCAGGCAATCCTGATAGGCTGAGGCCGCCGACTGGAACCGTCCGTCCGAAAGATAGGCATCGCCCAGCAAAAAGCGAAAATCAGCGGATGTCGGGGCTGCACCCACTGCCTGCTCTGCTGCCAATATGGCTTGCGCAGGTTTCTTCTGCGCAAGCGCCCGGTTTGCTGCCGCGGCAAATCGGGTGGCTTCCTGAACCGAAACTTGCTGCGCCCGCCCCGCATAATCTGCCCGCGCCGCCGGAACCAATAACCAGCCACCCGCCAAAAGCGCGCCCGCCAATCCCATCGCCGGGATAAGGCGGGGCTTGGTTGAATTGGGAAAGGTCTGAGGGATCATCATGTTCGCCTTGCTCTCATGGTTGGTCGTTCAAGACACGACGCCCGAAAGGCATCGCAGCCTGACGCTGGAAAAAGGGGGTGGCCCCCGCAACATGGGTGCCAAAGGCGGTGCGGCGGAAATTGCGATCAAGACGCTGGCTCAGGCTATCCCAAATGCCGATAATCGCCTGTGCGGCGTCGCCGTGCGGCGCCACGTCCAAAATCGTCTGGCCCTGCTTCATAAGGTCACCAAGGCCTGCAATCTGCGGCAACCCCGGCAAAGACGCCGCACCATATTGCGCCAAAGCTTCGCCAATTTGCAGGCCAAGTTGGCTGGGCTGGAGGTCCTCGTTCATCACAAAGGCCAAGGGCTTGCCGACCAGTTCTGCAAGGCCAATGGTTATGCCGACCGCCCGAACGTCCAGGGGGCTAGGTCGATAAGGGATCACCGTCAGGTCCGCCTGCTGGATCGCCGCTTGTGCAATCATGGGATTGGCCGGTGGCGTATCCAGAATAACCAGCTGAAAGCCATGCTTGCGGAGCCGGTCCAGATCAAGAGCAAGCCGGGCGGCGTGCGTCTCCGCAAAGGTTAAATCATCTTCTTGCCGGGCATCCCACCAATCGGCCAAACCGCCTTGAGAATCCAAATCAATCAATGCGATTGGGCCTTCGCCCGCCCGGCTTGCCGCAATCGCAAGGTGCGTCGCAAGCACGGTTTTGCCTGCCCCTCCCTTGTGCGATGCCAAAGCCAGAACCCGCATATGTCCTCCCGATGCCCGAACGGGCGATGGCTCTGATTTGGGGGATGGAAGCTAAATTCCAGTTAACGTCGCGCAAAGAAATCG
>JAHEGQ010000227.1:2247-4175 GCA_024645025.1 Sphingomonadaceae bacterium | reverse complement strand
GTGTGCTCTTCCGATCTGCGACGAATTGGGGCCGGAGGCGCGGCTGGCCGACAGCATTTTGTCCGGTGTGCGCATTTTGGCAGACTTGCCCGACTTCGTGCGCCGCATTGAACTGAGCTATCCCAAACCGGGCGCCGCCCCGCCCGCCCCACCCTTGCCGGACATCAAGATCGGATTAGGCGCGAGCTGGCGTTACGTTGCCGCTGCACTTTTGGGGGCCGCCGCAATGGTGGTCGCGCAGCTGATGGGCCAGCTTTAATCATATTCCACAATTGGCAGACAAAGACGCGCAAGGCCCTTCCGGCGGCACGGAGACTTCGCCATATTGCTTTTGAACAGCAGCAGCTGAAGCACGCCCTTGCAGAGCCGCTACGCACCATGCGCCAAAACTGGACTTGCAGCCGATCTACGGGCAAAGAGCCGTTCTCATGAACGGCAAGCGCATCCTTCTGATCATTGGCGGCGGCATCGCGGCCTATAAGTCGTGCGAGCTTGTGCGGCACCTGCGTCGCGACGGGGCCAGTGTGCGCTGCGTTGTGACCGCTTCCGGCCAGAAATTCGTCACCCCAATGACGTTGGCCGCGCTGAGCGAAGACAAAGTCTACACCGACCTGTTCGACCTGAAGGACGAGGCCGAGATGGGCCATATCCAGCTGTCGCGTCAAGCCGATCTTGTCGTCGTCGCCCCAGCCACCGCCGACCTGATGGCCAAGATGGCAGCTGGCATTGCCGATGATCTGGCAACGACCTTATTGCTGGCGACCGATAAGCCCGTCCTTGTCGCCCCAGCGATGAATGTGCGGATGTGGAACCACCCCGCCACGCAACGCAATGTGGCGCAACTGCGCGCTGACGGCTTGACCGTCATGAACCCAGACGAAGGCCCAATGGCCTGTGGCGAATTTGGCCCGGGCCGTCTGCCAGAGCCGGCGGCCATCGCCCTCGCCATCGCAGGCCACTTGGACCCCGCTGCCCGCCCGCTGGCGGGCCGTCATATTTTGGTGACCGCCGGGCCGACGCATGAGCCGATCGACCCCGTGCGTGTGATTGCGAACCGGTCTTCGGGCAAACAGGGATTTGCCATTGCCGCCGCCCTGGCCGAAGCGGGTGCGCAAGTGACGTTAGTGGCCGGCCCCGTTGCCCTGGCAACGCCACCCGGCGTCCGCCGCATCGATGTGGAAACCGCCCGCGAGATGCAGGAGGCCGTTACCGCTGCCTTGCCTGCCGATGTTGCCATCATGGTTGCCGCCGTCGCGGATTGGCGGGTGGATGCAGCCCCGGCCAAATTGAAGAAAGAGGCCGGCCCGCCCACCCTGAATTGGCAGAAGAACCCAGATATTCTAGCAGAACTCTGCGCCTCTCCCCAGCGCCCCAAGCTGGTTATCGGCTTTGCCGCCGAAACCGAGACCGCTGTTGACCATGCGGTGGGCAAGCGGGCGCGCAAAGGCTGCGACTGGATTGTCGCCAATGATGTGTCCATCGACCCGATGGGCGGTGAACAGAACCGCGTCCACCTGATTACCGAGGCCGGTGTCGACAGTTGGGACAGGATGGACAAGACCGACATCGCCCGCACGCTGGCCCATAGGATCGCCGATGCCCTTGCCTGAAATTGAAATCGCTCTGCAACGCCTGCCCCATGGCGAAGGCCTGCCCGTGCCCGCTTATGCAACCGCCGGTGCGGCTGGCATGGATGTGGTCGCCGCCGAAGATTTTGACCTTGCCCCCGGCGCGCGCCACGCGGTCGCGACCGGCTTTGCCATGGCGATACCGGCTGGCTTTGAGGTGCAGGTGCGTCCGCGCTCTGGCCTTGCCTTGAAGCATGGCATCACCTGCCTCAACACGCCCGGCACGATTGACAGCGATTATCGCGGTGAAGTGAAGGTGATTCTGGCCAATTTGGGCGACGCCCCCTTCCCCATCCGCCG
>JAHEGQ010000227.1:0-2237 GCA_024645025.1 Sphingomonadaceae bacterium | reverse complement strand
CGCCGGGGTGACCGCATCGCCCAGCTTGTTCCAGCCCCGGTCCAGCCCGCCCGCTTTGCGTTGGTCGACACGTTGGACGAGACCGCACGCGGCGCGGGCGGCTTCGGCTCCACGGGTCAATGACCCTTAGCGACGCCGAACTGGAACGTTATGCGCGGCACATTGTGTTGCGCGATATTGGCGGGGCGGGCCAGATCGCCATTTGCGCCGCCAAGGTGCTGATGATCGGCGCAGGCGGCATCGGATCTCCCGCCATCCAATACCTCGCCGCCGCAGGCGTGGGTACGCTGACGATTGTCGATGACGATCTTGTCAGCCTGTCCAACCTTCAGCGCCAGACGCTGTTTACCGAAGCCGATATTGGACGCCCCAAGGCGAGCATTGCCGCCGCCCGTGTTCGAGCGCTTAATCCGGGCGTCTCGGTTGAGGCCGTGATCGCCCGCGTTACAGCCGAAAACATAGCTGCGCTTCTCAACGGCGTGTCGGTCGTGATCGATGGGTCGGATAACTTTGCAACCCGCTTGGCGGTGGCCGATGCGGCCTATGCGGCGCGCGTCCCGCTGGTATCTGCCGCTATTGGTCAGTTTCATGGCCAATTGGGCACCTTTCGCGGCTGGGAAGCGGACAAGCCCTGCTATCGCTGCTTTGTGGGCGATGCACATGACGCCGAAGATTGCGACACCTGTGTCGATCTGGGCGTGCTCGGCGCGATGGTCGGGATGATGGGCAGCATGGCCGCGATGGAGGCCATCCGCGTCATCACCGGCTTTGGTAGCGATCAAGCGGGTAAGTTGCAGGTGATTGACGGGCTTGATCTGACAATGCGCGCCATCCGTTTGCCCAAAGACCCCGCCTGTTCCACCTGCGGCGCAAAAACATGACCTTGCTCTTGGGCCGCACCAAGGGCATAGGCGCGGCCATCTACTTTTAGACACAAGGACTCGCCCGCGATGAAAGCCCGCGTCACGATCACGCTCAAAAACGGAGTTCTCGACCCGCAGGGCAAGGCGATCCACCACGCGCTGGAAGGCTTGGGGTTTAATGGCGTCAATGATGTGCGCGCCGGCAAGATGATCGAGCTCGATCTGGCCGATGGCACATCGGATGCCGAAATCGAGGATATGTGCCGCAAATTGCTGGCCAACACCGTGATCGAAAACTTCCGGATTGAGCGTGCCTGATGAAAACCGCCGTCATCGTCTTTCCGGGATCCAATTGCGACCGTGACCTTGCGGTCGCGTTTGAACAGGCGACCGGACAAAAGCCGCATATGATCTGGCATCGCGAAACGAGCCTGCCAGATGGCATTGACCTGATTGGCGTGCCCGGCGGTTTTTCTTATGGCGATTATCTTCGCTCTGGCGCGATGGCCGCACAATCGCCCGTCATGCGGGCCGTATCGGATGCAGCCGCGCAGGGCCGCTATGTCATTGGCATCTGCAATGGCTTTCAGGTGCTGACCGAAAGCGGCCTTTTGCCCGGCGCTTTGATGCGCAATGCCGGCATTTCCTTTGTCTGCCGCGACGTCAGGCTGACGGTGGACAATAGCCAGTCCGCCTTCACCAACCTGTATGAAAAGGGCGAGGAAATCCTTGTCCCCGTGGCGCATCATGACGGCAATTATTTTGCCGATGCGGAAACGCTGGACCGGCTGGAAGGCGAAGGCCGCGTGGCCTTCCGCTATGCCGAAGCGGTCAATGGCTCGGCCCGGAACATCGCGGGCGTTCTGAACGAGGGTGGCAATGTTTTGGGCATGATGCCCCACCCGGAACGTCGCAGCGAACCCGCCCATGGCGGGCTGGATGGCAAGCGTCTATTCGACGCGCTGGCGAGCGCTTAGTCCCAGCCTTCCAACACCTGATCCGGCGGGCGATGCCCGTCGACCCAGGCGCGAATATTGGCGATAACCCGTTCGCCCATCGCCGCACGCCCTTCATAGGTTGCAGAGCCCATATGCGGCAGCAGAACCGTGTTGGGGAGCGTCAGGAGGCGCGGATCGACATGGGGCTCGTTGACATAAACGTCTAAGCCCGCGCCAGCGATCTGGCCCGTTTGCAGCGCCTCGATAAGCGCATTTTCATCCACCACCTCGCCGCGCGCCGTGTTGACCAGATAGGCATCGGGCCGCATCTGCGCCAGCCGGGTGGCATCGACCAGAAGATGCGTTTCCGGCGTATGCGGGCAGTTGATGGATACGACATCGGACTGGGCGAATAGCGTATCAAGATCCACGTAAC
>JAHEGQ010000200.1 GCA_024645025.1 Sphingomonadaceae bacterium | reverse complement strand
CCGCCCGCCACCCCAAAAACCACCACAGGACAACCCGCCATGCACATCCTGATCTTCCAACATCTCGCCGTTGAAACCGCAGGCATCTTCCTCGAATTCTGGCAGGCTGCGGGCCACAGCGTCAGCACCGTCGCGCTGGATCAGGGTGACCCGATTCCACCGCTGGCCGACTTCGATCTGCTGGCGGTGATGGGCGGCCCGATGGATGTCTGGCAAGAAGATCTGCACCCGTGGCTGGTGGCTGAAAAATCCGCCATCCGGGCATGGGTGCAAGACCTTGGCCGGCCCTACTTTGGCATTTGCCTTGGCCACCAATTGCTTGCCGTCGCCTTGGGCGGGCAGGCGGCGGCGATGGGGCAGCCCGAAGTTGGCTTAACCCTTGTCACGCAAACCTCGCAGGGCAGGGCGGATGCGCTGTTTTCCGGCCTGCCGCCGCAGATGCAAACCCTGCAATGGCATGGCGTCGAAGTCACAAAACTGCCGCCCGACACCGTGGTTCTGGCCGAAAATCCGGCCTGCGCGGTGCAGGCAATGCGGGTCGGGCGCCATGCCTATGGCGTGCAATATCACTTGGAAATCCTGCCAACGACGGTGGCAGACTGGAACGCCATCCCGGAATATCGCGCAGCGCTGCATCGCGCCATCGGGCCAAAGGCGGCGCAAGACTTGATGGACGACACCGCAGCCCAGTTGCCAACTTTCCGCGCCACCGCCGCGCAGATCAACGCCAACCTGATGCAACTGCTGCACCAAAGCGGCTAACCACCCCGCGCAGGCTGCCCGCCCACGCCGCCACAATTGCTCTTTTGAAAATACTCCCGCCGGAGGCGTCCTTTCCAAAATGCGCTCGGCCTACACTCCCGGCGCGCCGCCCAAAGGATTACCAAAACCTGAATCAGTCAGGCCTAAGCCTTTGATTTTCCGTCACGCCAAAGCCGTCGCACTGACGGACAACAAAAAAGGCCCCGCTTGCGCAGGGCCTTCATTCTGTCTTTCAAACAGCCTCAGTTGCGCAGATAGGCTTCCATGCTGTCCTCCAGCGCGTCCTTCCACGGCGTGTGATGGATCGGCGCCATCGTGCCGGTAATCACCGACCGGTAGGCGTGGTTGCGGAACTCCATGATCCCCGCCGCCTTGTGGTCCTTCCATTCAAAGAACGCCTCGCAGGCCCCATCGACGTTGAACGACGGATAGTCGGTCTCGGCGATCAGTTCCTTCACATAGTCGCCCTGATAATGGATGGCGTCATGCGCGTCTTTGCCCGCATCTTCGCCCGCCACACGGTCCGCGACATCCTTGACCAGCACCGCCTTGTCGGTCGGGATCGCAATCCGCCCCATGATTGCATCACGCACCCACCAAGCTTGGGCGTCGAACATGTTGAAGGTAAACCACTGGTCCTGCATGCCGACGTAGAACAGCTTCGGATTGTGAACCCAAGCTACACCCTTATACAGATCCGCCGCCGCCAAGCGGTTTGCGGTTTTCAGCCGCAGATCATCGGGCAGGAACGGGAAGTGATGTTTATACCCGGTGCACAGAATGATCGCGTCGACTTTCTTCGACGTGCCGTCCTTGAAGTAAGCTGTCGTCTCGTCAACATGATCAAGCGCCGGAACTTCTTTCCAGTTGTCCGGCCAGTTGAACCCCATCGGTGCGTTGCGGTAAGCCACCGTGATCGACTTGGCGCCATATTTCCAGCATTGCGACCCGATATCTTCGGCCGAATAGCTAGACCCCAGCAGCAAGATATCCTTGCCGTTGAACTCCATCGCGTCGCGGAAATCATGCGCGTGCAGCACACGGCCGCCGAATTTATCAAATCCCGGATATTCCGGTACGTTCGGCGTCGAGAAGTGGCCCGAAGCAACGATCACGTTGTCAAACTCTTCCTCATACATCCGGTCGGCCTTCAGATCATGCGCCATGACCGTGAAGTTGCCCTTGTCTTCATTATATTTCACAAAGCGCACCGGATGGCGGAAACGGATCCAGTCGCGCACCCCGGCCTTTTTCACGCGGCCTTCGATGTAGTCAAACAGCACGGCGCGCGGCGGATAGCTGGCGATCTGTTTGCCAAAATGCTCTTCGAACGAATAATCGGCGAACTCCAGCCCTTCCTTCGGTCCGTTTGACCACAGATAGCGATACATCGAGCAGTGCACCGGCTCGCCGTATTCATCCAAGCCCGTGCGCCACGTATAGTTCCAAAGGCCACCCCAGTTGTCCTGCTTTTCAAAGCAAACAATCTCGGGGATATCGGCCCCCTTCTTTGCCGCCGATTGAAAGGCGCGCAGCTGGGCCAGACCGGATGGGCCGGCACCGATGACGGCGATACGTTTCTTCATAACATCCTCCAAGTTGTCCGCGTCCGAAGCGCGATCTTTTGCTTTGACGAGAGGCTAGCGAGAGATCAGCTTTGATGTCAAATTATATTCCTGTTGGGAAAATGATCCCTGGAATAAATCTTTTTTCCTGCCTGTAAAATCAGCATTTCAGACCCTCGCTCTGGGCTGGACATTGATGAAATCCTGCTGACACTCTGCTGTCAGCATAGATGCGGCCCATTGCGGCGCCATTTTGAAGGAAAAGCCAAATGTCGAAGTTCAATCAACCGCTTGGTGGCAACGAGATGGCACGTTTTGGCGGGCCGGCGACGATGATGCGGCTGCCAACCCAAGCCACTGCCGAAGGGCTGGACGTGGCATTTATCGGGATTCCGATGGATATTGGCACGTCGAACCGGTCGGGCACGCGCCACGGCCCACGCCAGATTCGCGACGAAAGTCGTATGTTGCGTCCGTTCAATATGGCGACTGGGGCAGCGCCGTTTGACCACCTGCAAGTGGCCGATATTGGCGATGTGCCGATCAATACCTTTGATCTGAAAAAGTCTGTCGACATCATCACCGACTATTACAATGGCGTGCTGACGCATGATGCAATTCCGCTGACCTTGGGGGGCGATCATACGCTGACCTGGCCGATTTTGCGGGCCATCAAAGCCAAGCATGGGCCGGTTGCGCTGATCCATGTCGATGCGCATGCCGATATCAATGACACCATGTTTGGCGAAAAGGTTGCACACGGCTGCCCGTTCCGTCGCGCTTGGGAAGATGGCTGCCTGCAAAACGACAAGGTGTTCCAGATCGGGCTGCGCGGCACCGGCTATAGTCCGGATGACTTTGACTGGGGGCGCAAAAACGGTTGGACCGTGGTGCAGGCTGAAGAGTGCTGGCACAAATCGCTTAAGCCGCTGATGTCCGAAATTCGTGCAAAAATCGGCGATGCGCCGGTTTACCTGTCGTATGATATCGACAGCCTTGATCCGGCCTTTGCCCCCGGCACCGGCACGGTTGAGCCGGGCGGTCTGACCATCTGGCAGGGGCTAGAGATTGTAAGGGGCTGCGCCGGGCTGAACCTTGTTGGCGGCGATCTGGTCGAGGTTTCGCCGCCCTACGACCCGTCTGGCAACACTGCGTTGATCGGTGCGAACCTGCTTTACGAAATGCTTTGTGTGTTGCCGGGCGTCCCACAGGGCAAACATATCGGCTGATTGGCCTTAAGGGCTGTCGTCGGTAGCGCATGCAAAAGTGCGGTGGCCTTCGCCGCTCTGGCTGATTAATATATGGTCAAATCGGGCCGAAAGCGGTGAAACCTTGTTGATGTGTCGTCGGATGAGCGGCTTTGTTTCGGCGTCCGGTCAAGCCAAGCAAAGAGAAAGTGACGCAAGATGAAAATCGGGAACCGCGAGATTTCGCCGGACCATCCGCCGTTGGTCATTGCCGAAATTGGCATCAACCATGGCGGTAGTCTGGATGTCGCCAAGGAAATGGTTCGCTTGGCCGCCGGGGCTGGCTGTGAAGTTATAAAGCATCAGACCCATTTCATCGAAGATGAGATGACAGACGAGGCAAAGCACATCTTTCCGCCGAATGCCGACGTATCGATTTGGCATGTGATGGAGCGCTGCGCGCTTTCGGCGGATGACGAAGTTGCCTTGAAAAACTACACCGAAAGCCTTGGGATGATTTACATCTCGACGCCGTTCAGCCGCAAAGCCGCGGATTTCCTTGAAGAAATCGGCGTTCCGGCGTTCAAGATCGGCTCGGGTGAGGCCGATAACCTTCCGCTGATCCGGCACATTGCGCGCAAGGGCAAGCCGGTGATTCTGTCGACCGGGATGCAGACCATCGACACCATTCGGCGGTCTGTTGCGATCTTGGACGAGGCGGGCGTCGACTATGCG
>JAHEGQ010000190.1 GCA_024645025.1 Sphingomonadaceae bacterium | reverse complement strand
AATGTCCGGCAAGTCTTCAGTACGTCCGCCAACGCCTCAACCGCCGCCGGACCAACGTCCAAAATCATTTCGTCCGCTGCCACTTCATGCACATTGCACGTCCGAAGGCTGGCCGGATTTGCGGCAAATTCTTTTGCAACAACAACATCATAGGGCAGATGCACCGTGCAACCGGCGGCATCTGCGGCTTCCAAAATCTCGTCCGCCGTGCCCGTCAAATCATGCTCGCACAGCGATTTGCCCACATCGACGCCGCGCGCGGCAAGAAAGGTGTTCGCCATACCGCCACCAATAATGAGGTGGTCCACGCGCGACACAAGGTGCTTCAGGACATCCAGCTTGGTGGACACCTTGGCGCCGCCAACGACAGCGGCGACGGGCTTTTCGGGTGCGCCAAGCGCCTTTTGAAGGGCAACCAGCTCTGCTTCCATCGATCGCCCGGCAAAGGCGGGCAGATGGTGCGCCAGGCCTTCGGTGGAGGCGTGCGCCCGGTGCGCGGCAGAAAAGGCATCATTCACATAAAGGTCGCCCAGCGCGGCCATGCCAGCGATAAGCGCGGGATCATTTTTCTCTTCCCCGCTGTGAAAACGGGTATTTTCCAGAACTGCAATCTGCCCGGGCTGAAGCGCGGCCACCGCCGCCGCCGCATCTTCCCCGGCACAATCATCGATAAACGCCACATCGCGGCCAAGAACGCTGACGAGCGCGGGCACGACCTGCTCCAGCGACATATCTGCTTTGCGTTCACCCTTGGGGCGACCGAAATGGGCCAGCACCAGCACCTTGGCCCCGCGATCAGCCAATTCAAGCAGCGTGGGGGCGGCAGCGCGCAGACGGGTATCGTCCGTCACTTTGCCGTCAGCCATCGGCACGTTCAGGTCTTCGCGAACAAGAACGCGCTTTCCCGAAATGTCACCCATATCGTCCAGTGTCTTGAACGCCGTCATGCTTCGATCCTCACTTCGTCGCCAAGGGCGATGTCGCCATCGGCAATCACCCGGCCTAAAATGCCGCCCCGCCAATCGGGCAGAAGGGCCGCCTTTAGCCCCGGCACAATTGCGTCCATGCGCGCGCAGGGATCGCACTCGCAGGTCGTCTCAATCCGCAGGCTGGCACCAATGGCGATGATCCGCCCGGCTTCGCGCGGTAACCGCAGACCTTCGACCAGCAAATTGGCGCGCCGCGCTTGCCAAGGCAGGTCTCGATTGATCTGCACAAGGGCCGCGGCCCAGCTTTCTGCTTCGATCAGGGAGATTTGTCGCCGTCCGGTTTTGCCCGGTGCCACGATGCCCCGGCAGTCCCCGTCAACGCCCCGATCCCGGCTCACGAACGTCTGTTCCAGACACTCCATGGGGGCGCGCGGCCGTTCATGCCGCGCGATCCCACGAAGATATCCGGTTGCCATCAGTGATTAAAGGAACTTGGCCATGACGCCCGCGGTGTCGAGCATCCGGTTGGAAAAGCCCCATTCATTGTCATACCAGCTCAGCACGCGAACCAGCTTGCCGTCGATGACGGCCGTTTCGAGGCTGTCGATGGTCGAGCTGGCGGGGCAGTGGTTATAGTCAATGGACACCAGCGGCTCATCCGAATAGCCCAACACGCCTTTCATCGGGCCTTCTGCGGCAGCCTTCAACAGGCTGTTCACTTCGTCAACGGTCGTATCGCGCTTGGGTGTGAAGGTCAGATCAACAACCGAGACATTCGGGGTCGGGACGCGGATGGCCGAGCCGTCCAGCTTGCCCTTCAATTCCGGCAGCACCTCGCCCACGGCGCGGGCAGCGCCCGTGGTGGTCGGGATCATCGACATCCCGGCGGCACGCGCACGGCGCATATCGGAATGGATCTGATCGAGGATCTTCTGATCGTTGGTATAGGCGTGAATGGTCGTCATCAGGCCCCGCTCAATGCCGATGGCGTCGTTCAACACCTTGGCAAAGGGCGCAAGGCAGTTGGTCGTGCACGACGCGTTGGAGACGACCATGTGGTCCGCCGTCAGCTTGTCATGGTTCACGCCATAAACGACCGTCAGGTCAACGCCCTTGGCAGGCGCCGAAATGAGAACGCGCTTGGCCCCGGCTGACAGATGCTTCGACGCGCTATCCTTGTCGGTGAAAAAGCCGGTGCATTCCAGCGCGATGTCAATGCCCTGCGCGGCGTGCGGCAAATTGGCGGGGTCGCGCTCTGCCGTTACATGAATGCGCTTGCCGTTGATGATGAGGTCGTTGCCATCCACCTCGACCGAGCCGTTAAAGGCCCCGTGAACGGAGTCCCGCTTGAACAGCAGGGCGTTGGACTTGGCATCGGCCAGGTCGTTGATCGACACCAGTTCGAGGCCGCAATCCGGGCGCTCGAGGATCGCACGGGCCACATTGCGACCGATGCGGCCAAATCCGTTGATGGCAACCTTCGCCATGATCAAACTCCTTGATGGTTGGAATTAGTTGGAAAGCTTCTCCAGAACGCGGGGAACAATCTTATCGGCGGTCAGGCCGAAATAGTCATAAAGCGCTTCCGCCGGAGCAGACGCCCCAAAGCGGTCAATGCCGATGTTCAGACCATCGCGGCCGGTATAGCGTTCCCACCCCAATGTGACGCCTGCTTCAATCGAAACAATCAGGGCGTCACGCGGCAGAAGGTCCGCCTGATAGGCCGCGGTCTGCGCATCGAACAATTCGGTGCACGGCATGGAAACGACATCTGCGCCCACGCCTTTAGCTTCCAGCGCTTCTGCTGTCTTCAGCGCGACTTCCACCTCAGACCCTGTGGCGATCAGGACAACCTTGCGGGCTGCGCTCGCGGCCTTCAGGCGATAGCCGCCCTTGGCCGACAGGTTTTCCGAAACGTCAAAGCGCACGGCCGGCAGGTTCTGGCGCGACAGGGCAAGAACCGACGGACCATTGCGGCGCGCCAGTGCCAAGGCCCAGCTTTCGGCTGTTTCGACGGCGTCTGCCGGACGGAACACCGCCAGATTGGGGATCGCCCTCAGGCTCATTACATGTTCGATCGGCTGGTGCGTCGGCCCGTCTTCGCCAAGGCCGATGCTGTCATGCGTCATGACATAAACAACGCGCTGCTCTTGGATCGCCGACAAGCGGATGGCGTTGCGGCAATAATCGGAAAAGACAAGGAAGGTGCCGCCATAAGGCACGATCCCACCGTGCAGCGCCATGCCGTTCATGGCCGCCGCCATGCCGAATTCGCGAATGCCGTAATAGACATAGCGGCCCGAATAATCAGTGCGACTAAACGGCGCGGTGGCCTTGGTCTTGGTGTTGTTGGATCCGGTCAAATCGGCCGAACCGCCGACAAGATCGGGAATGTCCGCCGTCAGCGCTTCCAGCGCCATTTCGCTGGATTTGCGGGTCGCGACCTTGGGCGGATTGGCAACCAGGCTATCGAGATAGCTCTTGAAGGTCGGCGTCGCCGGCAGATCACCCGAAAGGCGCCGGGAAAGTTCGACACCCTTGGCATTCGCGGACAGCCGGGCCTGCCAATCGGCATGAACCGTTGCGTTGCGCGCGCCAGAACGGCGCCACGCATCCAGAATATCAGCCGGGATGACAAAGGGCTCAGCCGTCCAACCCAGGGCAGCGCGCGTGGCGGCCACTTCATCCGCCCCTAAGGGTGAACCGTGAATGCCTGAACTGTCCTGCTTGTTGGGCGATCCCTTGCCGATCATGGTGCGGCAGGCGATCAGCGATGGGCGACCATCGGCTAGCGCAGCCTGAATGGCGCGCCGAACATCCGCAAAGTCATGCCCATCACAGGCTTCGGTATGCCACCCCGTGGCCCGATAGCGCGCGGCGATGTCTTCGCTGGTGGAAAGATCGGTTCGGCCGTCAATGGTGATGCGGTTATCATCCCACAAGACGATCAGTCGGCCCAAACCCAAATGCCCGGCAAGGCCGATGGCCTCATGGTTGATGCCTTCCATCAGGCAGCCATCGCCCGCGATCACCCAAGTCCGATGATCGACGAGATCGTCGCCAAATTCGGCGTTCAGATGTCGCTCGGCCATCGCCATACCGACCGCCATCGCAAGGCCCTGCCCCAACGGCCCCGTCGTTGATTCGACACCTTCCAGCTCGGTGTTTTCGGGATGGCCTGCACACGGGCTGTGCAGCTGGCGGAAATTCTTGATGTCATCAATCGTCGGACGCGCATAGCCGGACAGATAGAGCGTCGCATAGGCCAGCATAGAGCCATGGCCCGCCGACAGGACGAAACGATCGCGGTCTGCCCATTTCGGCGCCTTGGGATCGAACTTCAAAAATTCGGTGA
>JAHEGQ010000188.1 GCA_024645025.1 Sphingomonadaceae bacterium | reverse complement strand
TTGACGTCAAGGATCGTCGCCAGCCCGCCAAGGCCCTGCGCGCCAATGCCAAGCGCATTCACCTTGTCGAAGATTTCGATGCGCAGCCGTTCAATGTCGTTCTGCGGCCCGCGCGCCTTCAGGTCTGCCATGTCGATGGTACCCATCAGGCTTTCCTTGGCCAGCAACATCGCCTTTTCAGCCGTGCCGCCAATGCCGATGCCCAGCATCCCCGGCGGGCACCAGCCCGCGCCCATTTGCGGGACCATTTCAAGCACCCAATCCACAATGGAATCGCTGGGGTTCATCATCTTGAACTTGGTCTTGTTTTCAGACCCGCCGCCCTTGGCCGCCACGTCAAAGCTCACCTTATCGCCCGGCACCATTTCAAAATGGATGACCGAGGGGGTGTTGTCCTTGGTGTTCACCCGGGTGAAGGCCGGGTCCGCCAAAATCGAGGCGCGCAGCTTATTCTCGGCATTCAGATAAGCACGGCGCACACCTTCATCGATCACTTCTTGCAGCGACCGATTTGAGTCCAACAGGCATTGCTGGCCCCATTTCACGAAGACGTTGACGATGCCCGTATCCTGACAGATCGGCCGATGTCCTTCGGCGCACATCCGGCTATTGGTCAGAATCTGCGCAATCGCATCCTTGGCAGCCGGCCCTTGTTCATTCTTATAGGCTTCCCCCAGTGCGCGGATATAATCCATCGGGTGGAAATAGCTGATATATTGCAGCGCGTCGGCGACGCTTTCGATGATGTCGTTTTCACGGATGGTGACGGTCATGGAAAGCTCCTGTTCAAGCCGAAATCTGGTGTCGCCTTAGCGCCACAGCCGCGCAGGGACAATGGGCGGTGGGCCGGCCTTGCGCCCAAATAAAAAGGGCGGCCCCTGCTGCTGCAGCGACCGCCCTTTCAAAGTTGCACCGAGACTTGGCTTAGTACACGCGCGCCTTGGGCTTGATGTACTCCGCCTCATCCGTCAGCGTGTAGTTGTGGACGCCGCGATAGTTGAGCGTCACCTTGCCGCCCGAACCGCCCCAGCCGTCAAACCAGCTGATGGTGTGCTTCATCCAATTTTTGTCGTCCCGCTCTGGGAAGTCTTCGTGCGCATGGGCACCGCGCGATTCCTTGCGGTTGTTCGCGCTCACCATTGTGCAGACCGCCTGCGACATCAGATTGTCGAGTTCCAGCGTTTCGATCAGATCGGTGTTCCAAATCAGGCTTCGGTCCGAAACAGCAACATCTTCCAGACGCTTGTTGACCTTGGTCATCAGCTCGACGCCCTCCGCCAGAAGGGCGGTATCGCGGAAAACGGCGCAATGCTTTTGCATCGTGCGCTGCATCTCCAACCGCACCTGCGCCGTGGGCGATCCGCCCTTGGCATGGCGGAACTTGTCCACGCGCGCCAGCGCCAGATCGGCCGCATCCTGCGGCAACGCCTTTTGGGCAGCACCCGCCTTCAAGGTTTCCTTCAGGTGCAGGCCGGTGGCGCGACCAAAGACAACAAGGTCGATCAGCGAGTTGGAGCCAAGGCGGTTCGCGCCATGGACCGACACGCACGCCGCTTCGCCCACCGCATACAAGCCGGGGACGACGGCATCATCATCCTTGCCCTTTTTGGTGACGACCTGACCGTGATAGTTACACGGAATCCCGCCCATATTGTAATGGACCGTCGGGCAGACCGGCAACGGCTGGCGGGTCAGATCAACGCCCGCGAAAATCTTGCCGCTTTCGGTAATGCCCGGCAGACGTTCTGCCAGCACCTTTGGATCGATATGATCAAGGTGCAGGTAGATATGGTCCTTGTTCGGGCCCACGCCCCGGCCTTCGCGCATTTCCATCGCCATCGACCGCGAGACAACGTCGCGCGACGCCAAGTCCTTGGCGGACGGGGCATAACGTTCCATGAAACGCTCGCCTTCGGAATTGGTCAGATACCCGCCCTCACCACGCGCACCCTCGGTGATGAGAACGCCGGCGCCGTAAATGCCCGTCGGGTGGAATTGCACAAATTCAAGATCTTGCAGCGGAAGACCCGCGCGCAGGACCATGCCGCCACCGTCGCCGGTGCAGGTATGCGCCGAAGTGGCGGAGAAATAGGCCCGGCCATAGCCACCCGTTGCCAGCACCACAGCTTGCGCGCGGAAGCGATGGATCGTGCCATCTTCCATGCACATGGCGATCACGCCCCGGCAGGCGCCGTCTTCCATGATCAGGTCCAGCGCGAAATATTCGATGTAGAAATCCGCATCATATTTCAGCGACTGTTGATAGAGCGCATGAAGCATCGCGTGCCCCGTGCGGTCTGCCGCAGCACAAGTGCGCTGCACCGGCGGGCCAGCCCCCATATTCTGCATATGGCCGCCAAAGGGACGCTGATAGATCGTCCCATCGTTATTGCGGCTGAACGGCACGCCAGCGTGTTCCAGCTCATAAACCGCAGCTGGGGCTTCGCGCACCATATATTCGATGGCGTCCTGATCGCCCAGCCAGTCCGACCCTTTGACGGTGTCATACATATGCCAGGTCCAGTGATCGGGCGAATTATTGCCAAGGCTGGCCGCGATGCCGCCTTGCGCCGCCACCGTGTGCGATCGGGTTGGGAACACCTTGGTGATGCAGGCCGTTTTCAGCCCGGCTTCCGCCGCGCCCATCGTTGCGCGCAAGCCAGAGCCACCTGCGCCGACAACAACAACATCATAGGTGTGGTCGATAATCTTATATGCGTCGGACATCAGCTGTGCGTCCCCGTCAAAGCGATTTTGACAATGGCAAACAGCGCCAGCGCGCCCATGCCAAAGGTGTAAAGGTTCAGTGCCGCAAGGCTGGCAAATTTCAGGCCATCTTCATGGACATAATCTTCAATCAGAACCTGAAGCCCCATGCGGAAATGCCAAAAGACCGAAATGACCAAAAGCATCATCGGCACGGCGACCAGCGGCTGTTCCAGCCAGAGGCGCACAGTTTCAAAATCATAGGTCGGTATCCGCAGCAGCGAAAAGACCAGCCAGAGCATCAACAGCAGGTTGCTGACCGCCGTCATGCGGTGCATCACCCAATGGCTACCGCCTTGCTTGGCAGAACCGAGGCCGCGAACCCGGCCAAGACCTGTTCCGTTCCCCATTGCCTTATCCCTTCACAAAAAGCAGGTAAGACCAAGTCGCAGCGGTCGCGACCACACCAAAAACGAAGGTGCCGCGCGCCCAAAAGCGATTGGTAGCCAATTCATATCCAGCGCCGATATCCAGCACGAGGTGGCGCAGGCCAGAGGCGAGGTGTTGGAAAAAGGCCCAAGTCAGGCCCACCAAAAAGACCTTGCCGATCCAGTGATGCGCCCAGCTGAGGAAATAGGCATAAGCTTCCTCGCCCGTCGCGGCGGCTGTGAGCCACCAGACCAGCACAATCGCGCCCACAACGGCCATGCCGTCCCCCGTGGCGCGGTGGAAGATGGAGGTCGTCATATGCGCGCCCCATTTCCAGATCGAAAGATGCGGCGAGATCGGCCTTGCGCGGTTTTCCGCCATGATCATTCCCTGTCGTTGTCTTGCGTGGGCATCCCATTAACGAGTCATCCGTCTCGTGCAACTGCCTTTGCCGAAGTGCAACCCCGACATTAAGGGGATAGCATGACCCAGAACATTCTTTTGACCGGTGCCTCACGCGGTATCGGCGCCGCCATTGCCCAGCGCCTCTCGACCGAAAACACCCGGATTTTCGGGGTTTCCAGTGCAGATTTTGATCTTGCATCCCCCGACGCCCCCACCCAGCTTTGGACGGCCGGCCTGTCGGCGCTGGATGGGCGAATCGATGTCCTCATCAACAACGCCGGGGTATTCGAAAATAATCCCATCCAACAAGATGATGCAGATTGGCTGAAGAACTGGCACCGCACGATGCACATCAACCTGACCGCCAGCGCGATGCTGTGCCGCCATGCGGTACTCTCTTGGCAGGGCCAGGGGCTTGGCGGGCGGATTGTTAACATTGCCAGCCGGGCCGCTTATCGGGGGGATTCGCCAGAGCATTGGCATTACGCAGCCGCAAAAGCCGGTATGGTCGCCATGACCAAAACCATCGCCCGCGCTTATGCCAAGGACGCGATCTTGGCCTTTGCCATCTGCCCGGGTTTTACGATATCCGGCATGGCCGATGATTATCTGGCCAGCCGGGGCGGCGATAAATTGTTGGCCGATATCCCCTTGGGCCGGGTTGCCATGCCTGAAGAAGTGGCGGAATTGGCACATTTCTGCGCCCGCACAGCCCCTGCTTCGATGACAGGTGCCGTGCTGGACATCAA
>JAHEGQ010000179.1:1290-4315 GCA_024645025.1 Sphingomonadaceae bacterium | reverse complement strand
CCGCACCAGCTGGCAAAGATGTTGAGCAACCGCGGCTGACCATCCTTGAAATCAGAGGCAGCGACCCCCGCTTGATCCGGGAAGGCTGCCTGAGCTGCAAACGGGGGCAAAGATTGGCCCACCACCTGCGAGGGGATGACCCGATCATCGGGATGTTTCAACGACACCCAAAAGGCAAGAAAAAGGCCGGAAACAAGGACAAAAGGCAGCCATAAGAGAAGCTTGCGTATCATGGCTAAGCCCCTTGAGCACCGGCCGCCGCCCGATGACGGCGCCCAACATTGGACCGTGCCCGACCAAGAAACGCCAAACCCCCACCAAAGGCGATCAGCGCGCCGCCCAGCCAGATCAGGGTGACAAATGGCTTCCACCACATCCGCATAAGATATTGGCTGTCGGTCGAACTTTCGCCCAAAGTCAGGTAAAGCTGCCCATTCCAAAAAGTGCGGATCGCCGCCTGATTGGTTGTCATGGGCGGATCGGTAAAGCTGTGAAGCTGGGGCGTCATCTCAAAGGACGCAGTATCACCCGTCTTGCTGACCGCCAACACTGCCTCAAAAATCTGGTAATTGGGCCCCGGCTTTTCGCGTACGCCCAGCAGCTTGACAGAAAACGGGCCCACCGCACGCGTATCGTTGATGGTCATCGCGACCATATTTTCCTTTGTGAAGGCGGCATCACTGGCCATGCCCGCTATACTGACCGCACAGCCCAAATGGGCGAGCACCATGCCCCAAATAAACAAGGGCGTCCGCTTCAGGTCGCGCTTCCACAGGGGGGCAAGACTGGCAACAGCGACGATAGCCGCTGCGATCAAACCCAGCAGCGGCAGCGGCTTGATCCGACCAAAGGCCAGCACAAGGACCAACAGCATGGCTGCTCCGGACAGCAGCGCCGGGGTCATCCTGTCCAGCACCAGCCCCATCCGGTCCTTGCGCCAGCGCATCAACGGCCCGGCTGCCAACAACAGCATCAGCGCCAGCGCCAAAGGCCCCGCCGTCGCGTTGAAATAGGGGGCGCCAACGGAAATCTTGGTGCCGTTCGCAGCTTCCAGCACCAAGGGGTAAAGCGTGCCCACCAGAACCACGACCAGGATCACCGTCAGCAGAAGGTTGTTGACCACAAGGGCCGCTTCCCGACTGACAGGATCAAACCGGTTCCCTTCTGTCACGGTGCCAATCCGCGCCGCAAATAGCGCCAAGGCACCGCCAATATAAAGTGCCAGCAATGCCAAAATGAAAATCCCGCGCTCTGGATCAACGGCAAAGGCATGGACGCTGGTCAGGATGCCAGACCGAACCAAGAAGGTGCCGACCATCGACATGGAAAATGCCAGAACCGACAGCATGATCGTCCACGCGCGCAGCCCATCGCGCGTCGCCAGAACGGAAACGGAATGCAGCAGCGCTGTGGCGGCGAGCCACGGCATCAGCGAGGCATTTTCAACTGGGTCCCAGAACCACCAACCGCCCCAGCCCAATGTATAATAGGCCCAATAAGACCCGGCGGTGATCCCGACGGTCAGCAAGACCCAAGCGCCAAGGATCCAAGGCCGCACAGCGCGGGCAAATTCCGGCCCGACATTGCGGGTCACTAAGGCCCCAACGGCAAAGGAAAAGGCCGCCGACATCCCGACATAACCGGCATAAAGCGTGGGCGGATGGAAGGCGAGGCCCGGGTCTTGCAGCAAGGGGTTCAACCCCTGCCCTTCGACCACGCCCGCAATCCGCGCAAAAGGGTTCGACGCAATCAGCAAAAAGGCATAAAAACCAAGGGCAATCAGGGCTTGGGCTGCCAAAGTGGCCACCTTGGTGTCTGCCCGCAGCCGGTTTTCAAAGGCCGCAATTGCAGCCCCAGCCACCCCCAAAATCGTGACCCACAACAGCATGGACCCCTCATGGTTCCCCCAAGTCCCGGCAATCTTGTAGATCATCGGCTTGGCGGAATGGCTGTTGGTCGCGACCAAAAGCACGCTCATATCGGACCGGGCAAAAACCGCGACCAGACACCCAAAGGCAAAGCTGACCAAGCTGGCCTGAAGGATCGCGACCGGCGCTATCGCAACGCCCAGCCAGTCCTGACGACGGCCGATCGCCAATACGCCCAGCACCAGCTGAACCAAGGCCATTGCGGCCGCCAGCCACAAGGCGGCCAACCCGGCATCAGCAATCACGCCATTCCTCCATGTTCCGCGGCCAACAGACCGCCATTAAAAGTCCAAACGATAGCCCGCAGTCAGCACCCATCCCTTTTCCTTGGTCGTGTTGAGCGTGCTGCTGACAAATTCTTTGCGGGTCGAGAAATTACCGCCAAATTCAATTTCGATCTCCGAATGCCGAATGGGGTAATAGTTCAGACGCAGGGTCGGCTGAAACTGACGGAATGACCCGGGAACCGGCGCCGTATCCGTCACCTTGCCGTCGCGATAGCCATAACGCAGCCGCGGGCTGACGCGGAACTTGGCTGTCACGGGCACACGCGCGTTCGCATCAATCGTGTAGATGCGCGTTGTCGCGGTATTCGCAAAGCGGCCCGAAAGGATGTAAATGTCGTTAGTCATGAACAAATCTGTCCCAATCAGCTGGGCGCCATAGAAATATTCCTTCCCAACGGGCGGCAAAGCCCCCACTTCGGGTGTGCCTGCTGTTGCTGCCGTGCCGGGCGTCCCGCCGGTATCTGTCATCGAGAAGTCCGTTGATAGCTGCAGCTTCTTGGTGAGCGGACGCGAATAGGTTGCCGTCAACGTCTTGGCCGTCAACGTCCGATCCCGCGCCAACTGATAAATCTCAGCATCCGTGAAGAAGGGACGCAAGCCGCGCAGATCATCAAAAGGCAGATTATTGATGGTATCATATTGACCGATCAAGGCATTGGTCGTCGTTAGCAAAGGCGATTTGCGATAATCACCCGTCAGCGCCAAATTCGACCCATCGGGGAAATTGTAGTTCAGCGTCAACAAGCCCAAATTGACGGTCTTATACTTCACGTCATAGTCAAAAATGCCATAGGCGTTGAAGTTCTTGCG
>JAHEGQ010000179.1:0-1280 GCA_024645025.1 Sphingomonadaceae bacterium | reverse complement strand
GCGCGCTTCAATGCCTGCGGAACGACGATCCACAAAACCGCCCCGGGCACGTTCATCAAACCAGTAAAAAGTCGTCTGGATCGGGCTACGCTTATTCCCCAGATCCACGCTAACACCGTAAAAAGGCCGCTCCTTGAGGACCCATGTCTGACGCGAAGAAAGAACAGGGAAGCCGCCCACAACGTTGAAGCGAAGCTTGGGATTGGCCTGCCAGCCAACCAAACCACCGTCAAAGCGCCCCAAAACACCAGCCGAATTGCGCGTCTGGCGCCCGACCCGAACCGAAGAGTGAAGGTCGCTATCGGCATAATCCAGATAAAGCGCGGTCAGTGCCTCGATCCCGCCGCCCGGCCGCGAGCTATAGGTCCGCACTTCAGACCCTTCGTTGATCGAAATGATCGAACGGCTGGTGCCAAAATTCTTGGTGTAAGACCCGGCCGCGCGCATCTGGATTTGGCGATGATTATCGCCACCGGAAATTGTGATATCCCCCGTCGAGAGCAGCTGGTTGACGTTGACCGAGTTATCGACTTCAGAGCCAAGGGTGGACGTTGTCGTCAGCGTGCTGGTCCGACCTTGGTCCCGGAAATAGAATTGCGAGACGCTGCCCCGCACCCCCCATTTCCAAGCATCCGCCCCGGCAGATGCACCCGAAGCCGGGCGCAATTGCTGCTGCGGCGCGGCGGCTTGGCTTTGATCCGCGCCGCCAAGCGCGCCAAGCCGCTGGCGGACGCGATCGGCCCCTTCCGCTTCGGGGAAGCGGCGCAGATATTCCTCATATTGGAAACGCGCCTGCGGGATTTGTGCCTTACGTTCATAGACCACGCCCAACAACTCGGTCGCGCGGGCTGAGGCATCGCTGGCTGGCATTTCAGATGCAGCCGCAAGCATTTCCGCAGCGCGATCCAGCGCACCTTCCTGGATCGCCTGCTCGGCGGCGGCCACCAGTCGGCTTGCCTCGGCAATGTTAGACGCAGACGCAGGGCTTGCATTCGGACACCCGCCCGCAATGCTTGGGTCCAGCACTTGAATGACCACGGATTGCGGCTGTTGACCCGGCGTGACGACGAACTTCATATCACGCGCGAAAAGCAGCGACAGCGTTGGCCCAGCCGCGTTGTTGCCTTC
Source organism: Sphingomonadaceae bacterium (assembly GCA_024645025.1). Classification (GTDB taxonomy): domain Bacteria; phylum Pseudomonadota; class Alphaproteobacteria; order Sphingomonadales; family Sphingomonadaceae; genus Aquisediminimonas. The sequence goes on along the minus strand of JAHEGQ010000179.1, from coordinate 152 downwards.
ATATTCAATCGTCCGCAGATCGTGGACATTATTGGGTAGGCTCAGCGATTCCCGCGCCAAATTGCTGGCGCCGCCGTCCAGCGGCAAAATACGGATATGCAATTCGCGACCGGATGCGGGGAAAGAACTCAACACCTGAACACGGATATTGA
>JAHEGQ010000125.1 GCA_024645025.1 Sphingomonadaceae bacterium | reverse complement strand
TATACCCGGCCCGTTGAATGGGAAGGGCGCACGATCCCTGAAGTGCTGCGATCGGGGGATCATGCGAAAATCGCTGCCTGGCGGAAACAACGGGCAGAAGATGACACTCGGTTACGCAGGCCGGACCTTTGGGATCGCCATTGTGGCGTTCGGGACCAGCCTGCCTCTGGCGCGCGGCAAAAGACAAAGAAGGACAAGTGAGGCATCATGAACCTCATTCAGCAGATCGAAGCGGAACAGATCGCAAAATTGACCGCAGAAAAGAAAATCCCGGTTTTCCGTCCCGGTGACACCGTCCGCGTTGGCGTGAAGGTTGTCGAAGGCGAGCGCACCCGTGTTCAGAACTATGAAGGCGTCTGCATCGCCCGGTCGAACAAGGGCATGGGATCTAACTTTACCGTTCGCAAGATTTCGTTCGGCGAAGGCGTGGAGCGTGTTTTCCCGCTCTATTCCCCGAACATCGATTCGATCGAAGTCGTCCGCAAGGGCGCCGTCCGTCGTGCGAAGCTCTATTATCTGCGTGGCCGTCGCGGTAAGTCCGCGCGCATCGCAGAGCGTCGCGATAACATTATTACGAACGAGTCGAAATCGGCCCCCGAGGCCTGATCCCGCGCGTTTGTAAAAACGACACACCGAAAGGGCCGGGATCCAGACAGGGTTCCGGCCCTTTTGTTTTGAAGATGACAGGGGCGTCAGGGTGCGCGGCAGCCTGACGGATTGAGAGAAGGAATGATCAATGGGCTATCGGGTCGTTGTTGCAGGTGCCACGGGCAATGTGGGCCGCGAAATGCTAAACATCCTTGCAGAGCGCGATTTTCCGGCGGATGAGATTGCCGCTGTGGCCTCGTCGCGGTCGCAGGGGGACATTATTGAGTTTGGCGAAACCGGCAAAACGTTGAAGGTCCAGAATATCGAACATTTCGATTGGTCGGGCTGGGATATGGCGCTATTTGCCATCGGTTCCGACGCCACCGCCATTTATGCACCCAAGGCGGCGGCGGCAGGCTGTGTCGTCATCGACAATAGCTCGCTCTATCGCATGGACCCGGACGTGCCGCTGATCGTGCCGGAAGTGAACCCGGACGCGATTGACGGGTTCCGCAAGAAGAACATCATCGCCAATCCCAATTGCTCAACCGCGCAGATGGTGGTGGCGCTCAAGCCGCTGCATGATGCGGCCACGATCAAGCGCGTCGTTGTTGCAACCTATCAGTCGGTGTCGGGTGCGGGCAAAGCAGGGATGGACGAGCTGTTTGAACAGTCGCGCAACATCTTTGTCGGGGATTCGGCCGAACCCAAAAAGTTCACCAAGCAGATCGCGTTCAATGTGATCCCGCATATCGACAAGTTCTTGGACGATGGGTCGACCAAGGAAGAATGGAAGATGGTTGTCGAGACCAAGAAGATTTTGGACCCCAAGGTGAAGGTGGTTGCCACGTGCGTGCGCGTGCCGGTGTTTGTCGGCCATTCGGAAGCGATCCACATCGAATTGGAAAATGAGCTGTCCGCGGCCAAGGCCCAAGCCCTTCTGCGCGAAGCGCCGGGGGTGATGTTGGTCGATAAGCGCGAAGATGGCGGCTATGTGACGCCCGTTGAATGCGTGGGCGATTATGCAACCTTTGTCAGCCGCGTGCGCGAAGACTCAACCGTCGAAAACGGCCTCGCCTTGTGGTGCGTGTCTGACAATCTGCGCAAGGGTGCCGCGCTCAACGCCGTGCAGATCGCTGAACTCCTGGGCCGCCGGCATCTGAAAAAAGCCTAAGCCGGCCTGTCTTGCCAGCCCCCGCCCAATGCGACACTGTGGTGTCGATACTTTGGGAGGGGGCCTCGGCACCATGACATTGACGGCTGATATTTTCTGGTCTTTCCGATCACCCTATAGCTATTTGGCAACCGGCCGCTATCGCCAGCTAGCCGAGGCGTATGACGTCACGCTCAACCTGCGGCCCGTCTATCCACTTGCCATCCGCGAACCCAATTTCTTTGAACGTAACCACCCCAATTGGTTGCGCTACACCATGCTGGATATGATGCGGGTCGCGGCCTTTCATAACATCCCCTTTGGCCCGCCCCGGCCAGACCCGATTGTGCAGGACTTGCAGACCCGCAAAATTGCGGCGGACCAACCCTATGTTTTCCGCCTGACCCGCATGGGCCAGGCTGCTTCGCGGCGCGGCAAGAGCCTGGCCTTTTGTCATGAGGTGGCGAAGCTGATTTGGGGTGGCGCGCAGAATTGGCATGAAGGCGACCATCTGGACGGCGCGGCGGCGCGGGCCGGGCTGGATCTCGCCGACTTGGATGCCGAGGCGGCCGCAGATGCCACGGCGCTGGATGCAGAGATTGCCGATAATCAGGCCGCGCTGGAAGCCGCGGGCCATTGGGGCGTGCCGACGCTGGTCTTCAACGGCGAACCCTTTTTCGGGCAGGATCGGATCGAGATGGCGATCTGGCGGATGGAACAAAATGGGTTGGCGCGGCGCTGATCGCGGCCGGGGCGTCATCGGCGTTCAAGCGCAGGAGTAAGGCATATGGTTCATAAAATGTCCGGCGGCTGCCAGTGCGGGCGGGTTCGCTTCACCGCGCAGCTGGACAATTTTGACGCTTATTATTGTCATTGCCGGATGTGCCAGCGGGCCACAGGTGGCCTGGCGGCGGCCTATGTCAATCTGCCCAAGGATCAGATGCAGTGGGAGGCGGAACCGGATTGGTTTGCCTCTTCCCCCATCGCGCGCCGCCCCTTTTGCAGCCAGTGCGGCACACCCTTGGGGTTTGACTATCCGGATGCCGCACGCTGTGATCTGACGGTGGGCAGCTTTGACGACACATCCCGATTTGTCCCCACCAGTCATTTCGGGGCAGAGGCGATCAACACCGCTTGGCTCAACACGAAGGGCCTGCCGCAACATCGCTGTGCAGACTATCCATCTCTGGTCGAAAGATGGGCCAAGGCTGGTCTAAAGGTGCCCGAATGACACCCCAATATTTCACCGCGCCCGATGGCGTTCGCTTGGCTTATTATGAGCTGGGGCAGGGGCGGCCCTTGCTGCTGATCCATGGCTTTATCTCGGACGCGCATACCAATTGGATGAAGTTTGTCCCCACGGCGCAGAGGCTGGCGGACGCGGGCTATCGGGTTATCATGCCCGACCTGAGGGCGCATGGCGCGAGCGACAAGCCGCATGATCCCGCCGCCTATCCCAAGGACGTGCTGGCCGATGATGCCTTTGCGCTGATTGCGCATCTGGGCCTGACGGATCTGGATGCCGCGGGCTATTCGCTGGGCGCACGCACCTTGGCGCGGATGATGGCGCGTGGCTTTCGACCGGGGCGGGCTGTTCTTTCTGGCATGGGGCTTGAAGGGCTGACAACGGCCGACCGGCGGGCCAGCTATTTCCGCTCGGTGCTGACCAATCTTGGCCACCACGCCAAGGGAAGCCCCGAATGGTTTGTGGAAGCCTTTCTCAAGACCAGCGGCGGCGATCCGATTGCGCTCAACCTGTTGATCGATAGCTTTGCTGGGGTGACCGAAGATGACCTCCGCAGCTGGGATTTTCCGATTGGCGTGGTCTGCGGCACGGACGATCAGGACAATGGCCATGCCGAGGCACTTGCCGACATCCTGCCACAGGGGCGCTATTTTCCGATCCCTGGTAACCATATGAGTGCGGTGACGAAGCAGGAACAGGGTGTGGCGATGGTGGCTGCGCTGACGGGCTGACCTTGCGGGCCTTGACCCATGCTTGGTCCACCGCCTAGCGTGGCGGCATAGATTAATTCCGGAGAGATCTCATGAAAACGCTTGTTTCCACGCTGGCCTTGGGCCTGTCGCTGGCCTTTGCAACCCCGGCGCTTGCGGCGGACACACCCGCCGCGCCGACGGCAGCCGATGCCCAGAAATTCGTCGCTGAAGCGGAAAAGACGCTCTTCGATTTTTCGATCTACAATGGTCAGGTCCAGTGGATCAACAACACCTATATCACCGATGATACCGATGCCGTGGCCGCCCGTGTGGGCGCCGAGGGCACGGAACTGGCGGTCAAATATGCAAGCGAAGCCGCCCGCTATATGCAGGCGCCGGGGCTGGACGCAGAAACCAAGCGCAAGCTGGAAATCCTGCGCGGTGGGCTGGTGCTGCCCGCCCCTGCCACGGCCGAAGCCGCCAAGGAATTGAATGAGATCGCGACGCGGCTGAATTCAACCTATGGCAAGGGCAAAGGCACGCTCAACGGCAAGCCGATCAACGGCTCTGACATCGAAGCCGAGATGGGGACCAATCGGAACCCGGACCAATTGAAGGAAATGTGGGTCAGCTGGCACAATAATGTCGGCAGCCCGATGCGCGGCGATTATGCCCGGTTGGTAGAGATTGCCAATCAGGGCGCGAAGGACCTTGGCTATGCCGATGTCGGCGCGATGTGGCGGTCGGGCTATGATATGCCGGCGGATGATTTTGCCAAGCTGACCGACAAGCTGTGGACGCAGGTCAAGCCGCTTTATGACGAACTGCATTGCTACACCCGCACCAAGCTGAATGAGAAATATGGCGATGCCGTCCAGCCCAAGACCGGGCCGATCCGCGCTGACCTGTTGGGCAATATGTGGGCGCAGGAATGGGGCGATATCTACCCGATCGTTGCCCCCAAGGGCGCGGGCGATATTGGCTATGATATTGGTGATCTGTTGAAGGCCAAGGGCTATGATCCCTTGAAGATGGTGCAGACGGGCGAAGGCTTCTTTTCCTCGCTGGGCTTCGCGCCCTTGCCCAAGACCTTTTACGAACGCTCGCAGATCACCAAGCCGGCGGATCGCGAAGTCGTTTGCCATGCCAGCGCTTGGGACATCAACAATGTGGATGATCTGCGCATCAAGATGTGCACCAAGGTCAACAGCGGCGATTTCGTGACGATCCATCACGAACTGGGCCATAATTATTATCAGCGCGCCTATAACAAGCAGAGCTTTCTCTATCTGAACGGCGCGAATGATGGCTTCCATGAAGCGATTGGCGATGCCGTGGCCTTGTCCATCACGCCGGAATATCTCGTCCAGATCGGCTTGCTTGATAAGAAGCAGGTGCCCAGTGCCGATAAGGACCTAGGTCTGCTGCTTCGGCAGGCGATGGACAAGGTGGCGTTCCTGCCCTTTGGCCTGCTGGTCGACAAATGGCGCTGGGGCGTTTTTGATGGGTCCATCTCGCCTGCCAATTACAACAAGGGTTGGACGGACCTGCGCCTCCAATATCAGGGCATCATCCCGCCGGTTGAACGCAGCGAAGCCAATTTTGACGCCGGGGCCAAATATCACATCCCGGGCAATACGCCCTATACCCGCTATTTCCTTGCCCGGATCTTGCAGTTCCAATTCTACAAGGCCGCGTGCGACATTGCGAAGTGGAAGGGGCCGCTCCACCGCTGTTCCTTTTATGGCAATAAGGATGTCGGCAAGCGCCTGAACGCGATGCTGGAAATGGGCGCCTCCAAGCCTTGGCCCGATGCGCTTCAGGCCTTTACCGGCAAGCGCGAGATCGATGGCACGGCGATGATCGCCTATTTCAAGCCGCTGATGACGTGGCTGCAGGCCCAGAACAAGGGCAAGAGCTGCGGCTGGTAAGATGGCCAGTGGCGGCAAAGCTTTGGGGCAGCCGCTGCAGTCCCAAGACCGGCGCGCATCACGCTGACGGGCATCATAAAAAAGGGGACGGCGATTGCCTCGCCGTCCCCCGCTTCCCTCTCCCAGGAAACTCTTAGAGATGTTCTAGCATATATTCCGCGGAAGACACGCGAAATTCGCCCGGCGCTTCCACGAAGAGATGTTCCACAACACCGTCCTTGATCACCATGGCAAAACGCTGGCCGCGGCTGCCAAGGCCAAATTTGGACCCGTCCATTTCAAGGCCCACCGCCTTCGCAAAATCGCCATTGCCATCGGCCAGCATCGTCACCTTGCCCTCAACGCCCGAGGCCTTGCCCCATGCGCCCATGACGAACGCGTCGTTGACCGCGGTGCAGGCAATTTCATCAATGCCCTTGGCCTTCAGTTCGTCGGCCTTTTCGACAAAGCCCGGCAGGTGCTTGGCGGAACAGGTCGGGGTAAACGCCCCCGGCACCGAAAACAGCGCCACGCGCTTGCCAGCAAAATAATCCGCCGAGGCGACGGGTTGCGGGCCGTCTGCGGTCGGCTGGATGAAGGTTACAGCCGGAATCTTGTCACCAACAGAGATGGTCATGCGCTTATCCTCTCAAACTAGGGTGGCTTGGCTATATCAGTGCGTCACGCCCACGCAACAGGGCATAAATATTAGGGACACCAAGGCTGTCTTTTGCCGCCCGTATAGGGCCGGGCCAAGCCTTCGCGGACCAAGATGCTCCCCAGGGATACGCCATCCCGCTCCACAATGCGCAGCTTGCGGCCATAGCGATCGGTATCGCGGCGAATGGGCCTTAGATCAAACGGCCCTTGGTTCAGCAGCGCTTGCAGCCGCAAGGTTGCAGCCTTGCCCAGTCGCGCTTCTTTGGGGCAGCGCGAGGGATGGGTTTCAGGCGTATCAATATCGGCCATGCGAATTTTTTCGCCCTGAAGCCAGATTGTGTCGCCATCCACGACGCAATTGACCCTCTTGCCCGTATGACAAATTGAAAAGTGCGCAGAAGGGGCGGCTGCGCTGGCGCTTGCAAAACCCGCCACCAGCGCGAGTGCAAAGAATTTTCTTTTGAAAAACATGGACTTTGCATTGCCGGGCGGACGGCAAATGCAAAGCGCAACTGGTGCCAGATTGGTGGGGTTGGGCGGTTAAACCCGAATATATCGGAAATACCAAACATCATGGCCAAAGACGGTCCGCGCCTTGCGCTCATAGCGGGTCTGCGGCCAGTCATCGGGGCGAACAAGGAAATCCTGCGCGTTTTTCGCCTGCCAGATAAAGTCACGCCTTTTGTCCATCTGCATCATGGCCCAGCGACAATAAATGGGATGATCGGTGCCAAAGCGGAACTCTCCGCCCGGCTTTAACTTGGCGGCGATCATATCCAGCGGGCCGGGGTTCATCATCCGGCGCTTGGCGTGGCGGGCTTTGGGCCAAGGATCGGGGTGGAGCAGATAGACGCGGTCCAGCGATCCATCGGGCAGGCGGGACAGCGCATCCAGCGCATCACCCATATGGATGCGAACATTGGACAGCCCCTCATCGCGGATGTGCATCAGCGCGCCAACCACGCCGTTTACAAAGGGCTCGCAGCCAATAAAGCCATGGTCCGGATGCAGCCCGGCCTGATAGGCCAGATGCTCGCCTGCACCAAAGCCGATTTCAAATTCCAGCGGGCGATCATCCCCAAAAAGCGTGCGGGCATCCAGCGGCCCTTCGGGCACTGCGACCTGCGGCAAAAAATCATCGACCAGCGCCTGTTGGCCCGCGCGCAGCTTATGGCCTTTGGCGCGGCCATAAAGGCGGTTGAGCGTGGTGGGATCGCTGGGCGGGGTTGGCGAGGAGGACATGGGGCGGGCGCTTAAAGCCCTGCCCCCCATCCGGCAAGGATTAGTTCAGGACCGCCTTATTGGCCGAGCGCCGCCTTCAGGTCCGCAACCAGATCGGTGCGTTCCCATGGGAAATAATCGCCTTCGGCCTTGCGACCAAAATGGCCATAGGCTGCCGTCTTGGCATAGATCGGCTTGTTCAGGCCCAAATGGGTGCGGATGCCGCGCGGGGTCAGCCCGCCCAACTTGCCGATGGCCTTGATTGCGGCTTCGATCTTGTCATCGCCCACTGTCCCCGTGCCGTGCGTATCGACATAAAGCGACAGCGGTGCCGACACGCCAATGGCATAGGCCAGCTGGATGGTGCAGCGCTTGGCAAGGCCGGCCGCGACGATGTTCTTCGCCAGATAGCGGGTGATATATGCTGCCGACCGGTCAACCTTGGTCGGGTCTTTGCCCGAAAAGGCGCCGCCGCCATGCGGGGCGGCTCCGCCATAGGTGTCGACAATGATCTTGCGGCCCGTCAGGCCCGCATCGCCATCCGGCCCGCCAATTTCAAAGCTGCCCGTCGGATTGATGTGGTAGACGGTTTCGTCCGACAACAGGTTGGCCGGGATCACATCTGCCACGACCTTTTTCACATAGGCCTTCAGCTCAGCTTCCTTTGCGCCGGTATCATAGCCCGGCTTGTGCTGAGACGAAACGACGATGGCGGTCGCAGCCGCGGGCTTGCCATTGTCAAAACGCAGGGTGACCTGGCTCTTGGTGTCCGGCTCCAGGAACGGCGCTGCGCCCGAATGGCGGTCAGCAGCCATGCGTTCCAGAATCTTGTGGCTGTAATACAGCGTGGCGGGCATCAGATCGGGCGTTTCATCGCACGCAAAGCCGAACATGATGCCTTGGTCGCCCGCGCCTTCGTCCTTGTTGCCAGAGGCGTCGACACCCTGCGCGATATGCGCGGACTGCGGGTGCAGGTTGTTATGAAAGGCCAGCTTTTCCCAATGGAAGCTGTCCTGCTCATAGCCGATTTTCTTCACGACATTGCGGACGGTCGCTTCGATTTCGTCCTTGACGCCTGGGGCCCAATGGCCGGCTTCGTCCATGATGCCCTTGCCGCGAATCTCTCCCGCCAGCACCACCAGTTGCGTTGTCGTCAGCGTTTCGCACGCCACGCGCGCTTCCGGATCTTTCGACAGGAACAGGTCCACAATGGCGTCGGAAATCTGATCCGCCACCTTGTCGGGATGGCCTTCGGAAACACTTTCGGACGTGAAGAGATAGCTGCTGCGCATTTGGGCGGGTTCCTATGGATATAAAGAAAGCTTTATGTCTTAAATGGCGCTTTAGCGCAGGGCGCGGCGCGTTGCAATGGCCAGTGCTATGAGCAGCAAAGCCATTGCAAGCGGTAAAATGTTGCCGCCTTGTGCAAACAAAGTGGGTGCCCGTGCCGGTGGCAAGGGGGCAGAGATGGCGCCCGCCTGATGATAGGGCAGCGACTGAACCAGCTGGCCATCGGCATCAATCACCGCTGAAATCCCCGTTGGGGTGGACCGGACAATGGGCAGCCCTTCTTCCAAGGCGCGCAGCCGGGCTTGCGCCAGATGCTGGGGCGGCCCCCAAATGCCAAACCACGCGTCGTTTGAGGGGTTGAAGATAAAGTCTGGCCGATGCTGGGCATCCACCACTTGCCCGGAAAAGATCATTTCATAGCAGATTTGCAAGCCCACCTGCCCAAAGCCCGGCAGCGGCAGCGTGGCGGGCCCCGGCCCGGGCCAGAAATCAATATCGCCGGGGACCAAGCGCGACAGGCCAATGGCGGACAAGATGGGCCGCATCGGCAGATATTCGCCATAGGGCACAAGATGCGCCTTATCATAGCGGCCCATCAACATGCCCTTGGGCGTCAGCGCAAAAACACTGTTGCGCGCCCCGATAAGATCGCCTTGCGTGTTATATTCCAGCGCGACGCCGCCGGTCAGCAACAGGTCCTTGGGGCCCAGCAGGCTTGCAAGGCGCAACCGGGCATTGGCGTCTTCTTCCAGATAATCGGGGATGGCAGCTTCGGGCCAAAGGACAAGGCGGGGGGTGGCCATGGGCGCGCCCGTCTGTTCTTCCAGCTTGCGGAAATTGACCGCGTCAAAACTGGGGTCATGCTTGTCCTGCTGGCCAATATTGGGCTGGACGATGCGCAGCGCGATCGGCCGGACCGGCTCTAGCGCAGGGGCGGTTGCAACGGCGGCAAGGGTTAGCCCCACCGGCAGTGCGGCGACCGCCAAGGCCGGGCGAATGTGCCGTCGCGTCACCAGCCAAAGGCTGGCCGCCAGCAGCAAGGCAAGCCCCGATGTGCCATAGGTGCCGACAAGGCGGCTGGCCTGCGCCGCCCCGATAAAGGCAACGGCGAGCGGGTTCCAGGCAAAGCCAGTGAACAGCGTTGCCCGCCCCCATTCGGTGATGATCCATGCGCCGCTTGCAGCCGCCGCAAAGCCCCAATCCGCCAGACGGGCGCTCAAGGCGCGGCTGACCGCCATCGCTGCGGCGGGAAAGATCGCGAGATAGAGCGACAGGGCAATAACCGCGACCCAGCCAAGCCAGACGGGCATCGCGGACTGATAGGCAAAGGACCCGGCAATCCAGTTCAACCCCAAAGTAAAATGACCAACGCCAAACCAATAGCCCCGCGCAAAGCCCGCGCGCCCGTGGGGGGCGGTGCGGACCAGATGCAGCAGCAGCGCCAAGGATATCAGCGTGATCGGCCACAAGCCCAGCGGCGCAAAGCCGGTAGCTGAGGCAAGGCCTGCCGCCAGCGCGACGAGTTTGGGAAAGCGCAACACGCGGCATGGCTAAAGCCCGCGCGGTGCAATTTCAATATTTGATATTTTCCCTGTTTGACGGACGCGGCGTGCGCGATAGGACAAGGCCATGCGTCCCTTTCACCTTGCCTTTCCGGTCCATGATCTGGACGAAGCCCGCGCCTTTTATCGCGGGGTGCTGGGTTGTGGAGAGGGCCGCAGTTCTGATCACTGGATCGACTTTGACCTTTATGGCCACCAGATTGTCGCGCATCTGAACCCGGGTATTCGGGCCGCCAACGCCACCAACCCGGTGGACGGCCATGACGTGCCCGTCCCGCATTTCGGCGTTGTGCTGACCATGGCGCAATGGGAAGAGCTCGCGAGTCGCTTGCGCGCCGCCGGCGTCCGCTTTGGCATAGAACCCTATATCCGGTTTCAGGGTCAACCGGGCGAACAGGCGACGATGTTCTTCACGGACCCCAGCGGCAATGCGCTGGAGTTCAAGGCGTTCGCGGATGACGCCAAGCTATTTGCGACGGAATAGCGCAATAAACGCGCTGATGTCCGACCCCGATCGCCGGGCGCCGGTCGACAAGCGGCCTGTCGACCGGCAGCCTGCTTGACTTACTTCGCCGCAGATACGCGCCAGATCCGGTTGCTGGTGTCATCCGCCACCAGCAGCGCACCGGCCCCATCCACAATCAACCCGGCCGGCCGACCTTGGGCGTCTCCCTTGGCGTTTAGGAAGCCCGTCAGCACATCCACCGGCTTGGCCTTGGCGTCGGGGAAACCGCGTTCGTTAAAGGGCACGTAAATGACCTTATAGCCCGAAGGCGGGTTGCGGTTCCAAGAGCCATGCTGCGCGATAAAGGCACCATTGGCGAATTTTGGCCCCAGCTTGGCCGAGCCTGCAAAGGCAAGGCCCAGCGAGGCGGTGTGTGCCCCCAGCGCATAATTGGGCCGCTTCACATATTGCTGAAGGTCGGGCCGTTGGGGTTGGACGCGATGATCGGCCCGCTGCCAATAGAACCAAGGCCAGCCATAATGGCCCCCAAAATCAACCGTGGCGAGATAGTCGGGCGGAAGGTCCGGGCCCAGTTGATCGCGTTCGTTGACGGTCGCCCAAAGATAGCCGGTCTTGGGTTCATAGGCGAGGCCATTGGGGTTACGCATCCCGGCGGTAAAGACGCGGAAGGTTTTCTGCTTGGGGAAAACCTCCAGCACATTGGCGCGATACTCTTCGCTCTTCAGGCCATTTTCGCCAATATTGCTGTTGGATCCAACAGTGACGAAAAGCGTCTTTTTGTCGGGCGATGCAATCACGTTGCGCGCCCAATGGTTGTTGGGCGGCATGGAGGGCAGCGGGACGATCTTTTCGCCCTTCGCCGTAATCTGCGTCTCGCCCAGCTTATAGGGAAAGGCCATCAGGCTGTCGGTGTTGGCGACATAAAGCGTGTCGCCCACCAGTTCCATGCCGAAGGGGGAATTGAGGCCATTGGCCGCGGTCAACAGCGCAAAACGGGCATCGGCCTTGCCGTCGCCATCGGTGTCGCGCAGCAAGGTGATGCGGTTGGCCGACGCGTTGGAGCCATTGGCGGCCTTCATGATCCGGCTTGCGATCCAATCCGCCAGTCCCTGTGTCGGGCGGGTGGGCTGGGTGGTTTCGGCCACCAGCACATCGCCATTGGGCAGCAGCTTGAGCCAGCGGGGATGATCCAGCCCGCCTGCATATTCATTGACGGCCAGCCCCGGCGCCGCGACCGGCTTTGCGCCGCCTTGCCAGCCGACGATCTTGGCGATCACGACCGAGGGCAAGGTTTCGGGCTGCGCCTTGCTGAGATCGGGCATGGGCCCGTAAAGCCGGGCAATATCCACCTCCGATTGGGCAGGTGTGGTGATGTACCAATAACCGCCCGCCAGTGCGACGACGACTAGGCCCGAAATAATCTTTGCATGGGTGCGCCAGTTCATCCTGCTCTCCCTAACGATAAGTGTTGTCCCGCTATCATGGCGCTTATCGGGGCGACAAGCTGATCCTTTTGCCAGACATTAGCTTTGGGGGTGTTGGTCTGGCGCCGGGGCATGAAGCCGCAACCGGGTGACGCGCCGCTCATCGCCTTCGGTCACTTCCAGCCGCCAGCCGCTGTCATGCGCCAAGATTTCACCCACAACAGGGACATGGCCCGCCAGCACAAAGGCCAGCCCGCCCAACGTATCGACGTCTTCGTCAATTTCCCCCAGCCGCGGATCAATGGTTCGGGCGACGTCTTCCAGTTCGGCACGGGCATCGGCTTCCCAGATGCCGTCTTCGACATTGGCCAAAAGCGCAACCGGCGCATCGTCATGCTCGTCTTCGATATCGCCGACGATTTCCTCAACCAGGTCTTCAATCGTCACCAGCCCTTCGGTGCCAGAATATTCATCGATAACGATCGCCAGATGCATCCGCTTGGCGCGCATATCCGCCAGCAGGTCCAGCACGCCGCGCGCGGCCGGCACATAAAGCGGTTGGCGAATCAGTTTCGTGATGCTGGCCGGTGGCTTGCGGTTGCGCGCAAGGATGGCGAACACGTCCTTAAGATGGACCATGCCAACCACATCGTCGAGATTGTCCTTATAAACCGGCAAACGGCTATGCCCGGCCTCGGCAAAGGCCTTGACCAGATCCGCAAAGCTGATCGTTGTCGGGACCGCCATAATGTCGCTGCGCGGCACGGCAATGTCGCCTGCCGTCCGTTCCCCAAAATGGAGGAGGTTCAGGAGCATTTCGCGCTCCAGCGCGGACAGGTCGCCCTTGGCCGGCGTCTCGCCTTCTTCTTCCGCTTCCTCAATCGCGTCTTCAATCTGGTCGCGCAGCGAGGCTTCGCGCCCGAACATCAACGATCGCAGGGATTGAAACCAGGATCGGCTACTACTGGCATCCTCCGTCATGGCGGTCTTTTTAGTCTCCGTAAGGATCATCATGGCCAAGATCAGCCATGATCAGGCGTTCCAGCCCTTCCATGTCCTCAGCCTCGGCATCTGATATATGGTCAAAGCCAATCAGATGCAAAACGCCATGGACGATGAGGTGCGTGGCATGTGTCGAAACGGGGATGCCCTTTTCTTCGGCTTCGCGCGCGCAGGTCTCGCGGGCAAGAACAATGTCGCCCAGCATCGCTTCTGGAAATGGGCCTTCGGCAAGGCTGGCTATCTCATCTGGCGCGAACATGGGGAAGGACAGGACATTGGTCGGCTTGTCCTTACCCCGATAGTCGCGGTTGAGCGTATGAACCTCTGCATCATCCGTCAGACGGATCGCCGTTTCGATCTCTATCTCGGTGGTGGCAAGGGCCGCGTGTGGGGATAAGGCAATCGCCCGCGCGACCGCCTTTTGGGCGAGCGCCTCCCAGTCGGTGCCCTCATCCCAGCCTTGGTTTAAGACGGCCGTTTCGATCATCTTGGCGCGCTGTCGGGCCCTTCATAGGCTTCCACGATCCGCCCGACGATCGGGTGACGCACCACATCTGCGGCATTGAAGCGCACCGTTGCGATGCTTTCTACACCCTCTAACCGCGCCACGGCATCGGCAAGGCCCGACTTGCTGGGGTCTGGCAAATCCACCTGTCGTGGGTCGCCGCAAATGACCATGCGGCTGTTCATGCCAAAGCGGGTCAGGAACATCTTCATCTGCGCAGGCGTGGTGTTCTGCGCTTCATCCAAAATGATGAAGCTGTCGGCCAGTGTGCGGCCGCGCATAAAGGCGATAGGGGCAATTTCAATCTCGCCGCTCGCAATCCGCCGCTCCACCTGTTCGGCAGGCAGGCAATCATAAAGCGCGTCGTAAAGCGGGCGCAGATAGGGATCGACCTTTTCCTTCATATCACCCGGCAGAAAGCCCAGCCGTTCGCCCGCTTCGACCGCCGGGCGCGACAGGATCAGCCGGTCAACCGACCCCGTGATCAGCTGCGCGACGGCTTGCGCCACCGCCAGATAGGTCTTGCCTGTGCCCGCCGGCCCCAGCGCGAAGATCACGTCATGCCGGGTCAACGCTTCCATATAGCGGATCTGCGTGGCGGAGCGGGGCACGATGGTTTTTTTGCGGGTGCGGATCATCACCGGAGGCTGATCTTGCCCGTCATGCCGGATGATGCCGTCCAGCGTTGGTTCGGCCGACATGGAAATGGCAGCCGACACTGTGCCGGGGTCAATTTCTTCGCCATGGACGATGCGGTTATAAAGGCCCGTCAGCACATCGCGCGCCCGGCCAATGGCGCTGGCTTCCCCTTCAATCTGAAGCTTGTTGCCGCGCGCCGCAATGTAAACGCCCAGCGCATTTTCAATGGCGACAAGGTTCTGGTCATAATGCCCGAACACAGCCCCCAAAAGCTGGGGGCGATCAAACACCACCTCGATACGGGCGCGGTCGCCTGGTTGGGCGGGTTGGGGTTTACGCGGCATTCACGTCCTTGCTGACTAGGGTTCCGGCCAGACTATTGGGCCCTGCCGACACAAGGTCAACCTCCACCATATCCCCAATTTGCGCATCCGCGATAATATGCACCGATTGCAGCCAAGGCGATTTGCCGATCTTCTGCCCATCAAGCTTGCCCTTGCGTTCCAGAAGAACCTGGATGCGCTTGCCCAAGCTGGCCTGATTAAAGGCCAATTGCTGCGTGTTCAGAAGCCCTTGCAGCCGCTGCAGGCGATCATCCATCACCTCTGGGGCGATTTGGGCGTCCATCGTGGCTGCCGGGGTTCCGGGGCGGGGTGAATATTTGAAGCTGAAGGCCATGGCATAATTGGCGGCCTCAATCAGGCGCAACGTATCTTCAAACTCGGCCTCTGTTTCGCCGGGAAAGCCAACGATGAAATCACCCGACAGCGCGATATCCGGGCGCGCCGCGCGCACCCGATCGATAATCTTCAAATAGCTGTCGGCCGTGTGCTTGCGGTTCATCGCCTTCAGGACGCGGTCATTGCCCGATTGAACGGGCAGGTGCAAAAAGGGCATCAGCTTTTCAACATCCGCATGGGCGCGGATCAGCCCGTCGGTCATGTCATTGGGGTGGCTGGTCGTGTAGCGGATGCGCTGCAAGCCAGAGATGGCATCGAGCGCGCGGATCAAATGTTCCAGCCCCTTGCCGTCTTCTTCCCACGCATTGACGTTTTGGCCCAGAAGCGTGATTTCTTTGGCCCCCGCATCGACCAAAGATTTGGCTTCATCGACAATCGCGGCATAGCTGCGGCTGATCTCGCCACCGCGGGTATAGGGCACGACGCAATAAGTGCAGAATTTGTCGCACCCTTCCTGCACCGTCAAAAAGGCGGTGGGCCCGGTTTTGCGGCGGGCGGGCAGTTTGGAAAATTTATCAAGGCCGGGCAGATCCAGATCATGCACGCGTTCACCCTTGGCGGCACGCGCGATCATTTGCGGCAGTTCATGATAGGCTTGGGGCCCAACCACGATGTCGACATCCTTGGTCCGTGCCGTCACCTCGGTGCCTTCGGCTTGCGCCACGCAGCCGGCGACTGCGATCATCGGTCGGGTGCCATCTTCCCGGCGTTGGCGGCCAATGTCGGAATAGACCTTTTCGGCTGCCTTTTCGCGAATATGGCAGGTGTTGAGGATCACCAGTTCAGCATCCGCCTCGCTGGCCGCCGCCATGCCTTGTGCGCCCAGCAGTTCGGCCATGCGCTCGCCATCATAGACGTTCATCTGGCAGCCAAAGGATTTGACGTGGAAGCTTTTGGGGGCAGGTCGAGTCATGGACGTCGCCCTAGCCGAGGCCAAGGGCGGCGGCAATCTCAGCCCGGCTATGCGCGGCAATCGCCTTGCGATCCGCAAAATCAGCATGGTCAAGCGGCGCAAGGAAGTGGAGGATGATGGGGAACCGGCCGGGGCGGCTGAGGACGCGCAGGGCGTTCGCGCCAAAGCTTTCCTCCCCCACCCAGGCGATATCCCCCACAATGCGCCCAAAATCGAGGGCGACGGGCTGAATCGTGATATCGTCCGGCGCAGGTGTGACAGCGGCGATCAGCGAGGTGCGGAAGGTCAGCAGGGCGGACCCATCGCCCGTTGTGCCTTCGGGAAACAGCGTGACGGGCTGGCCAGACATCAGCGCGTGTTGCAACGCCGTGGCCTGATGATGCGCGGTGTGGCGCGCCTCGCGTTCGACATAGACGGTGTTGTTGCTCGTCGTCAGCCAGCCAATTAGCGGCCAAGGCTTCATGTCCGCTTTGGCCACAAAGGCGCACCGCGTTTGCCCGGCGAGCGCCAGCACATCCAGCCAGCTGATATGGTTGGCGACATACAGGGTCTTGTCGCGCACTGGGGTGCCCCGCACGCTCACATCCGCGCCCGCAATCCAGCCTGCCGTTTTCAGGAACATCCCGGCAATGGGGGAACGGCGATCAAATAACCGCCAGATCAGATGGGGCAGAATGAAGATAAGCAGGGCCGCCGCAATCGCGGCGATGCGGGCCCAAGCGCGAGGATGGACGCGATCAGCCCTTGCGATCGAGTGCGACGCCATAAAGTTCCATGCGGTGGTCAACAAGGCGGAAGCCCAACCGCTCCGCGATCACCTTTTGCAGGGCTTCCAGTTCCGGATCGACAAATTCGATCACGCGGCCGGTTTCAACATCGATCAGATGGTCGTGATGTGCCTCGGCCGCTGCTTCATAGCGCGACCGCCCGTCGCCAAAATCATGCCGTTCCAAAATGCCCGCCTCTTCAAACAGGCGGACGGTGCGATAGACGGTGGCGATGGAAATGCCGGGGTCAATCGCCGACGCGCGGGCGTGGACGGCCTCGACATCAGGATGGTCAGCAGCTTCCGACAGCACTTTTGCGATGACACGGCGCTGGTCCGTAATGCGCAGGCCCTTTTCCTGGCACAGCGCCTCAACGTCGATATAGCGGTTCATGCGAAGGGTCCGGGGCCAGAAAGCAGGGTCATACCCCACCTTCTAACCCCCAAATATCAATCCGCAGAGGGTGGATTAACCGCGTCGCCGACTGCCCGGTTTGCGACCCAGCCCAATTTTGACAGCAAGGTCGCGGCGTTGCTCGGCATAATTGGGCGCAACCATCGGATAATCGCGGGGCAGGCCCCATTTGGCGCGATAATCTTCGGGCGTCAGGCCATAATGCGTCATCAGATGCCGCTTCAGCATCTTCAGCTTTTTGCCGTCCTCCAAGCAGACAATATAATCCGGCTTGATAGAGGCACGCACCGATACCGCGGGTTCAGGCGGTGCTTCAGCGGCATGGCCATCGCTGCCCAAACCCGTCAGCGCGCCATGCACATTGGAAATCAGGTTCGGCAAATCAGAGACTGCCACTGAATTATTGCTAACATGGGCGGCGACAATATCGGCTGTTAGGGAGATGAGTGTTTCATTCATTTCTGCTGTTTCAGTCATGTGCTTAATCCATGGCTTCCTGAAGAGGTTCTGGAAGGGCGTTCATTTCACGTATGAAAACAAAACGGCCTGATGCAAAGTGTGAAAGGAGTGTCGAGTGATCTGTCTTCACACTTATCTTTAGAAATCAGATATTCAACTGCATTGTCAAAGCATCAAAACGTCTATTTTCTAAACCGATATAGTAATTTTCACGCCTTCCAATCTCAGTAAACCCCATAGATTGGTAAAGTTCAAGGGCAGAGTTGCCAGAACGAACCTCTAAAATAACCCTTTTGACAGCATTGGTGCGCGACCAGTCAATAACAGCGTGTAGCAGTCCTTTCCCTATGCCTCTCCCGCGAAATTCCGAAGTGGTTGCAATTAAAAGTAATTCACATTCATCCAAGACCGCGCGCGCCAAAGCGAAGCCGCAGGCCTGATTTTCTTTCCGTGCCCAAAATAAGATTGTCCCAGGAAGGGACAGCATTCCCGCACACTGTGCTGAAGACCAGGCTTCGCCGTAAATTGGGTCAAAGGCCGACGTCATGACTGGCATGATCGCGTCGACATCCCGGATGCCGCCCGGTATGATGTCTACCCCGACGATCATGGATTGGGCTTGGCGTCCGGTGCGCGGCCATAAACGGGGTTCGGCGGGGCCGTGCGCAATGTCAGCGGCAGCAACCGGGCGTCGGCCGCATCGGGTTCCACGCTGAAGGCGTGATCACATGCCACCCGATGGGCGGCCGACCCGGCGGCATTGGGCCAGAACGGCGCTTGATCTGGCACCACCGAGGCTAAGAGCGCCTGAGCGGCAAAAGGGGCTGCGGCAAAGGGCTGGATGAAGATTTCGCCATGCCCCCCTTCAATCGCGATCAGCGCCGCGTCGAGATGGGGCTGGTCGCGGAACAAGCGTGCGGCCAAAAGGGCATGGGTGGAATAGCCGGTCA
Source organism: Sphingomonadaceae bacterium (assembly GCA_024645025.1). Lineage (GTDB taxonomy): Bacteria > Pseudomonadota > Alphaproteobacteria > Sphingomonadales > Sphingomonadaceae > Aquisediminimonas. The sequence continues at coordinate 1,966 of JAHEGQ010000125.1, read as the reverse complement.
CCGGCACGCCCCAAGCCAGCCCCAAGGCCCGCGCCGCCGCAATCCCCACGCGTACGCCGGTAAAGCTGCCCGGCCCGCAATTGACGAGGATGGCGTGAGCCCGCCCGCCATCGGGGAGATCCGCGATCATGGGGACCAGCCGTTCGGCATGGCCGCGCGCGCCGGGCGCATGGCCGCGCGCGACGAGCGTGTCCCCGTCGATCAGCGCCACCGAGCAGGCCGTGGTCGCCGTCTCGATGACAAGGATCATGGCGGATCAGACGATGGTGTTGAAGCGGTCGAAGGCCGGGCGCGGCGATCGGTCAAAGATCGTCGCCGGGTCGCCATAGCCCAAGGTCGAAATGAAGTTGGACTTCACCTTGGTGCCGGCAAAAAAGGCGGCATCGACGGCGTCGTTGGCAAAGCCCGACATCGGGCCTGTGTCGAGCCCTAGGGCGCGGGCCGCCATAATGAAATAGGCCCCTTGCAGGCTCGAATTGCGAAAGGCTGCCGCTTCAATCGCTTGGTCGTTACCGACAAACCAGCTGCGGGCATCGGCATGGGGGAAGAGGTCGGGCAGATGGTCGTAAAATTCCAAATCCATGCCGATGATGACGGTCACCGGCGCGCTCAGAATTTTTTCGGCATTGGCGGGCATGGCCAAGGCCGCCAGCTTTTGCTTGGCGGCGTCGCTGGTGCACCAGATGAGCCGTGCGGGCAGCGCATTGGCCGAGGTGGGGCCAAATTTCATGAGCTCCCAAATGGCATCCATCTGCGCGGTCGTGACGGGCGTGTCGAGATAGCCATTATAGCTGCGCGCGGTGCGGAACAGCTGGTCGAGCGCGGCTGGCGAAAGAGGGTCGGCCATGAAGGATCGCTTTCTTTATAGGTGCTTTTGTGTGCCGTCAGACGGCCAGAACTTCTGTGACTTCGGGCACATAATGCTTGAGCAGTTGCTCAATGCCGCTCTTCAGCGTCGCGGTGGAAGAGGGGCAGCCCGCACAGGCCCCTTGCATCTTCAAATAGACGACGCCCTGTTTGAAACCGCGATAGACAATGTCGCCGCCATCATTGGCCACGGCAGGGCGCACGCGGGTTTCGATCAATTCCTTGATCTGGACGATCACGTCTTCATCGGCGGGGTCATCGTCCAGCCCGTCAGCTTCGGCCGGGACGGAAAAACTGGCCGATGCCGGCTTGAACAACGGCATATTCCCGGCAAAATGATCCAGCAGGATCGACAGCACATCGGGCTTTAGATGTGCCCAGGCAACGCCGGGCGCTGCCGTGACGGACACAAAGTCCCGCCCGAAAAACACGCCTTCCACATCGCCAAGGTTGAACAGGGCTTCGGCCAGCGGAGAGGCTTCCGCCTCTTCGGGGGAGGCAAAGTCGCGGGTGCCGGAATTCATGACCGGGCGACCGGGCAGGAATTTCAGCGTCGCCGGATTCGGCGTGGTTTCGGTTTCGATCAGCATGGTCCCTATTTGGGGCCTGCGGGGCGGCGGATCAAGCGGCCTTGCGGATAAAAACCGTGCCCGCGGAATAGCCTGCCCCAAAGGAACAGATGACGCCGATATCGCCCGCCTTCAAATCATCGCTGTGCTTGTGAAAGGCGATGATCGACCCAGCGGACGAGGTGTTGCCATAGGTGTCCAGCACGGTCGGGCTTTCATCCGGGTCCGGCTCATGGCCCAGCACGCGGGTCGCGATCAGGCGGTTCATGCCGGTATTGGCCTGGTGCAGCCACATCCGGCGCAGGTTCTGCGCGGTCAGCGACAGATGATCCAGCTGGGCGGTGATCATCTCTGCGACCATCGGCACGACTTCCTTAAACACCTTGCGGCCTTCCTGCACGAACAGCTTGTCCGGCGTGTCGCGCGTTTCGGGCGCGGTGCGGTTCAAAAAGCCGAAGTTATTGCGGATATTATTGGAAAACTGGGTCTTTAGCTTGGTCCCCAAAATATCCCAATGGCTGGCCGGGGCA
>JAHEGQ010000123.1:6879-20605 GCA_024645025.1 Sphingomonadaceae bacterium | reverse complement strand
CTGTTCAGCAAGGGGCAAGCCGGGTCAAAGAAAGGTTATCGTGCATGAACCGGAAAATCACAGTTGCGCTGGCTCTTGTCGCCATGGCGCTTTCAACCTCGGCCTGCACGCATCTGAAGGGCCATCAGGGCTATGTGGTGGACCCAACCCTGATCGACACGATCGCCCCGGGCGTCGATAATCGCGAATCGGTGGAAAAGACGCTGGGACGCCCCACCTTTGTCAGCGAATTTGGCGACAAGGATTATTATTATTTCTCGCGCAACACGCGCCAATATGCGTTCACATCGCCCAAGCCGACGCAGCAAATGGTTCTTCGCATTCGCTTTGATGCGGCCGGAAACGTTGTGGCCGTCGACAAGCGTGGCATGGAGCAGGTCGCCAAAATCGATCCGACCAGCGAAAAGACCAAGACGCTGGGCCGCGATCGCGGGTTCCTTGAAGAATTATTTGGCAATATCGGCCAAGTTGGCGCGGTGGGTGATGCCGGCGGCACCGCCGACAACCCCAATTAATCCCAGCCCATTGCCCAAATAGGGCCACCGCCTAGCGGGCAATCCCGCTGGCGGCGAGGACGGCGAGCGTCACCAGTTCAGATGCGGTGGACACCATCGGGGCGACCTGAACCGGCTTTTCCATGCCCACCAAGAACGGCCCGATCATCGAATCGCCACCCAGTTCGCGCAGCAGCTTTGCCGACAGATTGGCCGATTGCAGGCCGGGCATGATGAGCACATTGGCCGGGCCGGATAGTCGGCTGAACGGATAGGCGGCAGCCAGACGCGGGTTGAGCGCGACGTCTGGCGGCATTTCGCCTTCATATTCAAAGCTCACGCCCCGCGCATCGAGCAAGGCCACAGCTTCGCGAATGGGGTCAATCCAGGTGCCGCGTGGATTGCCGAAGGTGGAATAAGACAGGAAGGCGACGCGGGGTTCATGCCCCATGCGCCGAGCAACTGTCGCGCTGGCTTCGGCAATATCGGCCAGTTCCTGCGCATTGGGCCGTTCGTTGACCGTGGTGTCGGCCATGAAGACGGTGTGGTGTTGGCCAACCATGATATGCATGCCAAAGGGCGTCATTCCTTCGGCTGGGTCGATGACGCGGCGGACTTCCCGCAACGTCTGGCCAAAGCCGCGTGTCACGCCGGTGATGACGGCATCTGCCTCGCCCATTTTCAGCAGCAGCGCGGAAAAGACGTTGCGGTCCTGATTCACCAGCCGTTCGCAGTCGCGGCGCAAATAACCCCGGCGCTGAAGCCGGTCATATAAAAGGTCGACCATTTTCGGGACAAGCGGGGAGTTGCGGCTATTGTGCAGTTCAAAGCTGTCCGGGTCTTCCACGCCCAGTGCGGCCAGCTTTTCGCGGACAGTGTCGCGTCCGACCAGAATGGGCGTGCCGCAGCCGCCGTCGCGAAACGCAATCGCCGCGCGCAGCACAACTTCTTCTTCAGCTTCAGCAAAAACGACACGCTTGGGGTGCGCACGCGCATTTTCATACGCCATGGTCAGCACCGACGTTGTCGGGTTCATCCGCGCGCGCAAGGAGTTGCGATAGTCGTTCATGTCGAGGATCGGACGGGTGGCCACGCCTGAATCCATTGCCGCTTGCGCAACAGCAGCCGGCACCACTTCCATCAATCGGGGGTCAAAGGGCGCGGGGATGATATAGTCCGGGCCAAAGCTGGGGGTTGCCCCGCCATAAGCCGCCGCCACCTCTTCAGGCACTTGCTGGCGTGCCAATTCGGCCAGCGCATGGGCGGCGGCAATTTTCATGTCTTCGTTGATTGCGGTTGCCCGCACATCCAGCGCGCCGCGGAAGATGAAGGGGAAGCCCAGCACATTGTTGACCTGGTTCGGATAGTCCGAACGCCCGGTCGCGACGATGGCATCGGGGCGCACGGCCTTGGCATCAGGCGGCGTAATTTCCGGGTCCGGATTGGCCATGGCAAAGATGATTGGATGGGCGGCCATGGCGCGCACCATGTCTGGCGTGACTGCGCCTTTGACCGACAGGCCCAGAAACACGTCCGCGCCCTCCAGCGCTTCGGTCAGCGTCCGGCATTCAGTCTTCACCGCATGGGCCGATTTCCACTGGTTCATCCCCTCGGTGCGGCCCTGATAGATCACGCCCTTGGAATCGCACATGATGACATTGTCGTGCGGGACGCCCACGGCCTTGATCAATTCGGTGCAGGCAATAGCAGAAGCCCCCGCGCCATTGACGACGACGCGCACGTCTTTTGCCGTCTTGCCAGTCAGGTGCAGCGCATTGATCAGGCCAGCCGCCGCGATGATGGCGGTGCCGTGCTGATCATCGTGCATCACCGGAATATTCATCCGCTCTTTCAGCGCCTGTTCGATGATGAAGCATTCGGGTGCTGCGATATCTTCCAGATTGATGCCACCAAAGCTGGGTTCCATCAGCGCAACGGCATTGATGAAGGCGTCGGCATCTTCGGTCGCCAATTCGATGTCGATCGAATCCACATCGGCAAAACGTTTGAAGAGGACGGCCTTGCCTTCCATCACGGGCTTGGAGGCCAGCGCGCCCAAATTGCCCATGCCCAAAATGGCGGTGCCGTTTGAGATGACGGCCACAAGATTGCCCTTGGCGGTATAGTCATAGGCCGTCGCCGGATCATCGGCGATGGCCTGAACCGGCACGGCGACGCCCGGCGAATAGGCAAGGCTCAGGTCGCGTTGGGTCGCCATCGGCTTGGAGGCGATGATTTCAATTTTGCCGGGTCGTCCGGTCGAGTGATAATAAAGCGCCTCGCGGTCTGAAAACTGCACCTTGGAGTCGCTCATCGCTTCGTTCGCCCTTGATTAAAATGGTCCACAGCCGCGCTTAGGCGCTTCTGGCCAAGACGGGAAGCAGGGATTGCACGCAAGCGCAAAAGCGTTATCGCCCTAAGCCATGACACAAGCGGGCGCATCCGGCGCAACACCCATGATGGCGCAATATCTGGCGCTAAAGGCAGAGGCGGGCGATTGCCTGCTTTTTTACCGCATGGGCGATTTTTTTGAGCTTTTTTTTGAGGATGCCAAGGCCGCATCGCAGGCGTTGGATATCGCGTTAACGTCGCGGGGCGAACATCAGGGCCAGCCCGTCCCGATGTGCGGCGTGCCCGTCCATGCAGCTGAAAATTATCTGGCGCGGCTGATCAAGGCGGGCTTTCGCGTTGCCATTGCCGAACAGATTGAAACCCCTGCCGAAGCCAAGGCGCGCGGGTCCAAAACCTTGGTCGCGCGTGGTATCGTTCGGGTGGTGACAGCGGGCACCTTGACGGAAGAGGCGCTGCTGGAGGCGCGCAGTGCCAACTGGCTGGTCGCCCTAGCCCCGGCGGGTGACCGGGTAGGCCTTGCCGCCACCGATATTTCAACCGGCCGGTTTGAGGCGTGTGAATGCGATGCGGGCGAGGTCGCAGCCGAACTGGCCCGGCTGGGCCCGTCGGAGATTGTCTTGCCCGACGCGGCGCAATTGGCGGGTGTTGGCCCGGAGGCCACGCAGCGCAGCCGCAGCGACTTTTCATCCGCCGAAGGGGAGCGGCGGCTGAAGGCGCATTTTGGTGTCGCAACATTGGATGGCTTTGGCGTTTTTTCAAAGGCGGAACTGGCCGCCTGCGGCGGACTGCTGGCCTATCTGGACCATGTCGGCAAGGGAACTCTGCCGTTTCTCGCGCCGCCTATCCGGCGTGAAACAAGCGACCATATGCTCATCGATGCCGCGACGCGCGACAGTCTGGAACTTGTGCGGGCGCAAGGCGGAAGCCGAGCGGGCAGTTTGCTCGATGTGATCGACCGGACGGTCACGGGCGCGGGTGCGCGCCTGCTGGCGGCCGATATTTCAGCGCCGCTGATGGATGTCCGCGCGATTGAGGATCGGCTGGACCTTGTCTCTTGGTTTGTTGCCAATGGCGCGGCGCGCGAGACATTGCGTGCCAATTTGCGCGCGCTGCCCGATATTGGCCGCGCGCTGGGTCGGTTGGCGGCAGGGCGGGGCGGCCCGCGTGATCTGGGGATGCTGCGCGATGGATTGGGCGAGGCCCGGCTGCTGCGCGAGCGTCTTGCGCGCACCGAGGATACCCCGCCGCTGATGGCCGCGTTGTTGCCTGCATTGGACGGGCATGGCGAATTGGTGGATCGGTTGAGCCGGGCACTGGTGCCAAGCCCCCCGCTGGATGCGGCGCAGGGTGGCTATATTGCCGAAGGATATGATCCGGCGCTCGATGAGTTGCGCGTCATGGGCGGCGATGGCCGCCGGGCGATGGCGATGCTGGAGGCGCGTTACCGCGACCAAACGGGGATTGCCGGCCTGAAGATCAAGCACAACAATGTGCTGGGCTATCATATCGAGGTGTCAGCCAAAAATGCGGACCCGCTGATGGCCGCGGACTCAGGCTTCACCCATCGCCAGACGCTGGCAGGCGTTGTGCGGTTCAACGCGCCCGAACTGCATGATCTGGCGATGAAGGTGAATGAAGCAGGGGCGCACGCGCTGGCTGCCGAAGCCGCGCATCTGGCAGAGCTTGTGGCGCTGGCCTTGGGCCGCGCGCAGGCGATTGCAGAAACCGCCGATGCTTTGGCGCGCTTTGATGTGGCTGCCGCCCTTGCGGATCGCGCGATTGAGGGGGGCTGGTGCCGCCCTTCCTTTGCGCCAGATGCGCGGTTTGAGATTACGGGCGGACGTCACCCGGTTGTCGAAGCTGCGGTGGCCAAGGATGGCGCACGCTTTGTCGCCAATGATTGTGTGCTGGTGCCAGCGTCGCGGCTGTGGCTGGTGACCGGTCCGAATATGGGGGGTAAATCCACCTTTTTGCGCCAGAACGCGTTAATCGCGGTCTTGGCCCAAGCGGGCTGCTATGTGCCGGCCAGCGCGGCGACTTTGGGGCTGGTGGACCGGCTGTTCAGCCGCGTCGGCGCCTCTGACAATCTGGCGCGGGGCCGATCAACCTTCATGGTCGAAATGGTGGAGACGGCGGCCATCCTTGCCCAAGCGACGGAGCGCAGCTTCATCATCCTGGACGAGGTGGGGCGGGGGACATCCACCTATGACGGCCTTGCCATTGCATGGGCGGTGGTTGAAGCGGTGCATGAGGTCAATCGCTGCCGCTGCCTGTTCGCCACCCATTATCATGAACTGACACGGCTGGCTGAAAAGCTGCAGGCGCTGTCGCTGCACCATGTGCGTGCGCGCGAATATCGGGGCGATCTGGTTCTGCTGCATGAACTGGCAGATGGCCCTGCGGATCGCAGCTATGGGATCGCGGTGGCCCGGCTGGCGGGGTTGCCCCCAATGGTCTTGGCGCGTGCCAAATCGGTCCTCGACAAGCTGGAGGCGGGGCGCGACGCAACCGGCGGTCTTGCCGCCGGATTGGATGACCTGCCGCTTTTTGCCGCAACCAAGGTGGAAGAGGTGCGCGATCCGCTGCGCGATGCGCTGGGGTCGCTGGATGTTGATGGCCTGACGCCGCGCGATGCGCTGGACCAGCTTTATGCCTTGAAAAGGCTGCTGGCCGACAAAGGGTAACCCCTGCCCCGAAAAGGTCTGATGACTATTGCGCCGAACGCGCATATTCCATGGGGCTATGCCTCAGTTGTTTGATCTTGTCCCCCAAAGGCGCGCCATCATTGAACGGCGCCCCTTGTCCGATGCGCTGATGGCGCTGGAGGGCACGGATGCAACCAAGCTGCGCAATGCGTCGGTTCAGCTGCTGCGTCCGGCCATGGAGGCGGGACGGGCAGAGATTGCACGACGTCTGTCTCTAAAGCCCGGGCAGGGGCGCGAGGCTGCGGCAAGCTACGCGTTTTTGACCGATCAGATCCTGCGGCTGATTTTCGATTTCACGGTTCAGCGGCTCTATCCGCTGAACAACCCGACAGCGTCGGAGCGCATCACCCTGATTGCTGTCGGGGGCTATGGCCGGGGGGAAATGGCCCCGCAGTCCGATATCGATATCGCCTTTTTGACCCCCTACAAACAAACCGGCTGGTCCGAGCAGGTCATCGAATCGATGCTCTACACGCTGTGGGATCTGGGGCTGAAGGTGGGGCATTCCAGCCGATCGCTCGACGAAATGGTCCGCATGGCCAAAGAGGATCTGACGATCCGCACCGCGCTGTTGGAAGGCCGCTATGTCTGGGGCGATCAAGCGATTTATGAGGAAGCCTCTGCCCGCTTTGCCGCCGATGTGGTGGCGGGCACAGCGCGCAGCTTCATCACCGATAAGCTGGCCGAACGCGATGAACGCCACAAGCGGATGGGGGACAGCCGCTACGTCGTCGAACCCAATTTAAAAGAGGGCAAGGGTGGCCTGCGCGATCTGCATACCCTCTTCTGGATTGGCAAATATCTCTACCGGGTGACGACCGTGCCAGAGCTTGTCGACAAGGGGTTGCTGAGCGCGGGCGAGTTGCGCCAGTTTCAAAAGGCCGAAAACTTTCTGTGGGCGGTGCGCTGCCATCTCCACCTGATTGCCAAGCGCCCCGAAGAGCGGCTGACCTTTGACGTCCAGCGCGAAATTGCGGAGCGGATGCGCTATAATGATCGCCCGGGCCGGTCCGCGGTTGAACGGTTCATGCAGCATTATTTCCTCAATGCGAAAACCGTGGGCGATTTGACCGCGCTCTTCCTGGCGCATCTGGACGACACCCATGCCTCCAAGGGGCGTCGATTTACCCTGCCCAGCCTTGCCGGTTTCCGTCGGGCGCCCAAGCAGTTGAACGGCTTTGTGCTGGATCGCGGGCGGCTGGCGCTGCCGTCGGATGACTTCTTCGCCGAAGACCCGGTCCGCATCATCGAGATGTTCGCGCTGGCCGATGCGCAGGGGCTGGAAATCCACCCTCAGGCGATGCGGTCTGCGGCCCGTGACGCCAGCCGGATTGACGCCAAGGTGCGCAACGATCCCCGCGCCAATGCGCTGTTTCTTGGGATTTTGACGTCGCCGCGCGATCCGGAATCGGTGTTGCGCTGGATGAACGAGGCCACCGTCTTTGGCCGTTTCGTGCCCGATTTCGGGCGCGTCGTCGCGCAGATGCAGTTTGATATGTACCACCATTACACGGTGGACGAACATTCGATCCGCGCGATCGGCCTGTTGTCGCGCATCGAAAAGGGCGTGCTGGGCGATGATCACCCATTGGCAACCGCCATCACCCGCCAAGTCTTGTCGCGTCGCGTGCTGTATGTCGCGGTGCTCCTCCACGATATCGCCAAGGGTCGCGGTGGTGACCATAGCGTGCTGGGGGCAGAGGTGGCGCAAAAGCTGTGCCCGCGTCTGGGCCTGACGGCGGCCGAGACGGAAACCGTGGCGTGGCTGGTGCGCCAGCATTTGCTGATGTCCGCGACCGCGTTCAAGCGCGATCTGTCTGACTTTAAGACCGTGCTGGATTTTGTCGGCGTGGTGCAATCGCCCGAACGCCTTCGCTTGCTGCTGGTCCTGACAGTCGTTGATATTCGCGCGGTCGGGCCCGGCGTTTGGAACAGTTGGAAGCGGCAATTGCTGTCGGAATTGTTCGAATCCGCTGAAGAGGTTTTGCGTCTTGGCCATAAGCAGCGGGGCCGGGCGGACCGTGTCCGTGTGAAGCAGGAATTGCTGCAAGAGGCGCTGGTGTGGCCGGCTGCGAAATTTGCATCCTATACCAAGCGTCTGGCCGAGCCTTATTGGGTGGCGGAGCCCGATGACGTGCTGGAAAGCAATGCCCGGCAGATCGATGCGGCGGGCGCCGCCAGCCTGTCGGTTTCGGCCACTGTCTATCCTTCCCGAGGCGCAACGCTTGTCACGGTCTACACCGCTGACCATCCGGGCCTCTTCTATCGCATCGCCGGCGGCATCCATTTGGCGGGGGCCAGCATCATCGACGCACGCATCCACACCACCCGCGACGGCATGGCGCTGGACAATTTTCTGGTGCAAGACCCGCTTGGTCGGCCATTTGACGACCCGCATCAATTGCAGCGCATTGAACAGGCGATTAGCGAGGCCTTGGCCAACCGCGCCAAGCTGGTGGAACGGTTGGCGGCCCGGCCTTTGCCCCGTGCGCGCGCCGAAGCTTTTGACATTGCGCCTAATGTCCTCATCGATAACCGGGCGTCCAACCGCTACACCGTGATTGAAGCCAATGCCCGGGATCGGCCAGCGCTGCTCTATGATCTGGCCTATGCGCTGTTCGAGGCAAAGGTAACGATCCATTCGGCGCATATTGCAACCTATGGCGAGCGTGCGGTTGATACCTTTTACGTCACCGATCTGACCAATGACAAAATCGCCAGCACCGCCCGCTTGGAAGAGCTGGAGGCGCGCTTGCTCGCTGCCGCCAGCGGTCCGGGGGCAAAGGCGGCAGCCGCCTGATCGTTAAAGCGCATTAATCTCCAAAAATGGCGGGTCTGCCAGTTGACGTTAACGTCAAGCCTTCCTATCCCGTCAGGTCAGAGAGGGTATTTTGGAGTCTGACCCATGAATCTTGAATTCAGCCCCGAAGAGATCGCCTTCCGTGACGAAGTGCGGACCTTCATTGCCGAAAATTATCCCGCCGAACTGCGCGGCAAGCAGGACGAAGGCGATGAGCTTTCCAAGGAAGATTTCCTGAGCTGGCACCGCGTGCTGCACAAAAAGGGTTGGGTCGCCCCGGCTTGGCCGGTTGAATATGGCGGCACCGGCTGGACAGCGACGCAGCGCTACATCTGGTCGGAAGAGACTGCGCGCGCCGATTGCATCCGTCTGATGCCCTTTGGCCTGACGATGGTTGGCCCCGTGATCTACACCTTCGGCACGCCGGAACAGAAAGCCAAGTTCCTGCCCCGCATCCTGTCGGGCGAGGATTGGTGGTGTCAGGGTTATTCAGAACCGGGCTCGGGCTCTGACCTTGCCTCGCTGCGCACCCGTGCGGTCCGCGATGGCGATCATTATGTCGTCAACGGTCAAAAGACGTGGACCACCATGGCCCAGCACGCCGATTGGGGCTTCTTCCTTGTCCGTACGGACCCGGATGCCAAGCAGCAGGAAGGCATTAGCTTCCTCCTCATCGACATGAAGACGCCGGGCGTCACCGTCCGCCCGATCATCACGCTGGGGGGCGAGCATGAGGTGAACGAGGTTTGGCTTGAAGACGTGCGCGTACCCGCCGAAAATCGCGTCTATGAAGAAAATAAGGGCTGGACCTGCGCCAAGTTCCTTTTGGCGCATGAACGCACGGGCATTGCGGGCGTTGCCGCTTCCAAGCGGGGCGTGGAAAAGATCAAGACGATTGCGATGAGCGAATCGGATGGCGATCGGCCCCTGCTCGCCAACCCATTCTTCCGCCGCAAGGTGGCCGAACTGGAAATGGACCTGACTGCGCTTGAATTCACCGAACTGCGCACGCTGGCCGGGGAAGCCCAAGGCAAGGGTCCGGGGCCGGAATCAAGCCTGCTCAAGATCAAGGGCTCGGAAATCCAGCAGCGGATCACCGAACTCGCGCTGGAAGCGGCGGGCCATTATGGCGCGCCCTATTTCCGCGGCTTTGGGGAAGGCGATAATGAGCACCCGATTGGGCCGGACTTCGCCCATCGCACCGCGCCCGTGTATTTCAACACCCGCAAGACGACGATCTATGGCGGGTCGAATGAAATTCAGCGCAACATCATCGCCAAGATGGTGCTGGGGCTCTGAGCAATTGAAGCGCGATGGGCGCGCGGCTCGATACCGGGCCGCGCCCCAAACCGCCCGTGACTGAACCGGCCCGGCCTGCCCGGGGAGAGGACACAAAATGGATTTCAACTATACCGACACGCAGGACATGCTGCGCGACACGCTCGCCCGGTTCCTCGCGGACACCTATGATTTCGAAGCCCGCAAAAAGATGATTGCCAGCGACGCGGGCCGCGATCCCGGCGTCTGGCAGGCGCTGGCAACCGAACTGGGCATCCTGTCGGCTCCCTTTTCTGAAGAGCAAGGCGGCCTGGGTGGCGGTGCCATTGAAAACATGATCATGATGGAAGAACTGGGCAAGGTCATCGCGATTGAACCCTATCTCCAGACGGTTGTCATAGGCGGCGGCGCGCTGAAAGCGGCCGGCGGTGCCTTGGCGGACGCTGTGATCCCGGAAATCATCGCCGGCAATGTCATTATTGGTTTTGCCTATGCCGAACCGCAGGGGCGCTATGATCTGGCGAACCTGACGACAACGGCAAAGAAGGATGGCGCAGGCTATGTCCTCAATGGGCATAAGGGCGTTGTTTATGCCGCCCCTTGGGCGACCCACCTTCTTGTCTCCGCCCGCACCGGCGGCGGTCAGCGCGACCGCGGCGGCGTTGATCTGTTCCTGATTGATGCGAATTTGCCCGGCATCACCCGGCGCGATTACCCGACGGTTGATGGCTTCCGCGCGTCGGAAGTCTATTTTGAAAACGTCTCGATCCCGGCGGACGCGCATCTGGCGGGGGGTATCGACCTTTTGGAAAAGATCGTCGACGAAGCCACGATGGCCGTTTGCGGAGAAGCCTGTGGCGTGACCCGCAAGCTGCATGAAGGCACGCTGGACTATGCCAAGCAGCGCCAACAGTTCGGCCAGCCCATTGGCCGTTTTCAGGTGTTGCAGCACCGCATGGCAGACATCTTCCTGGAAGCTGAACAGATTATGTCGATGACGCTGATGGGCACGCTAAAGCTTGACCTGCCGGCGGCGGAACGCAAGGCTGCGGTCAGCCTGGCCAAAGCCAAGGTGTCTCGCTCTGCCAAGTTTGTGGGCCAGAATGCAATCCAGACGCATGGCGGCATTGGTATTACGCAGGAATTGGCGATTGGCCATTATTTCAAGCGGGCGACCATGATCGAAGGCCAGTTCGGCTCGGCTGATTGGCACCTCGACCGGTTCGAGCAGCTGACCTATCCCAAGGCCTGATTGGTCGACATGATCGACTATCGGGCGCCGCGGCAGGATGAAGCTGCCGCGGTCGCTGCCTTGGGCCGCGACACCTTTATCGAGACCTTCGGGCATCTCTATCGCCCGGAGGATCTCAGCGCCTTTCTTGCGGCAAGCTATGCGCCGGACGTTGTCGCGGCGCAGCTTGCAAATGACCGGTATCTGTTCCGGGTCGCAGAGGATGCGGGTCGGCTCGTTGGGTATTGCAAGCTGGGGCTGGATGTCTCGCTGGACTATGATCCCGGCGACAAGGCCGTCCTCGAATTGAAGCAACTCTACGTCTTTGCAAGCCATCATGGCGCCGGCGTGGGTCAGGCGCTGATGGACTGGACCCTTGCCGAGGCGCACGCCCGCAAAGTCGATGAAATTCTGCTGTCGGTCTGGGCAGAAAATATGCGGGGCCACCGATTCTATCAACGCAATGGCTTTCGCTGGATCGCCGACACCTATTTCATGGTCGGCAATCACCGGGACGAAGAGTTTTTGTTTCTGCGATCAATGTCCTAAATCGAAAATGGTGCACCGCACAAATTTTGCTTGAAATCTGCGCGGGCGATCTATATTGTGCACTGCAACATAGATTATGGAGCCGAAACATGGCTGCACCTCGAAAAGCATCGGCCTCGCGGAAAAAAGGCTCCGCCGCTGCCGTTGAAAGGACCAAGACGATGACCGAACACACTGCACAAACAGCTGCCGCTGATTATGCTGCCAAGGCCAGCGAAATGCTGAAGGATCTTTCGGCCAAGGCCAAGACCGCGTTCGAAAAGTCGGGCGAAGTTTCGAAGGATGTGGCTGAATTCCACAAGGCCAATTTGGAAGCGGTTGTCGAATCCGGCAAGTTGGCCGCCAAGAGCTTGCAGGACGTGGCCCAGCATGGCGCTGACATCGGCAAGAAGCAGTGGGAAGCGGCATCGGCCCATGCCAAAACGCTGGCCGCTGTGACCTCCCCGACCGACTTCATGGCTGCTCAGACGGAATTCCTGCGCGGTCAGTTCGACGCTGTCGTGGCCGATTTTTCGAAGACCACCGAATTCTACATGAAGCTGGCGGGTGAAATCGCGCAGCCGGTGCAGAACCGCTACGCGGCTGCCGCCGAACAGGTTAAGGCGCGTTTCGCGGCCTGATCGGGTCAGCAACACGATAAAAAAGGGCCGCCCGGGCAACTGGGTGGCCTTTTTTGTTTTGGGCTTCGTGCGGCGCTATATCTTTCATATGCCTTGCCGTTGATGTCGGGTGCCCTATATTCCCAGCCTATGTCGATCAGGATGACAGATACGCCGGACAAAGACGGAACCGGGCCGGGCTCTGGCCTTGGTGTCGCGACCAAAACGCGGACCAAGACCAAAAAGCCCCAGCCCTATCGCGTGCTGATGCTGAACGATGATTATACGCCGATGGAATTCGTTGTTCACACGCTTCAGCGGTTCTTCAAGATGGATTTGGAACAGGCAACGCGGGTCATGTTGCACGTCCACCAAAAGGGCGTCGGCGTGTGCGGCACCTTCACCTATGAGGTGGCCGAAACCAAGGTCAATCAGGTGATCGATTACGCCCGTCAGAACCAGCATCCGCTGCAATGCACGCTGGAAAAGGCCTAACGCGCCAACACGTCCCAGCGTTTAGCGCGGCAAGGCGGCCTTTACACTGGGCAAAATCCGTTTGACGATCACCGCCACGCCTTTGGGATTGGGGTGCATCTGATCCGCGATCAAGAGGCCGCGATTGCCGGCGACCCCCTCCATGAAAAAGGGATAGAAACGCACGCCATGCTTTTTGGCGAGTGCTGGATAAAGCCCATCAAATTCAGCCCGATAGGCGCGATCCAGATTATAAGAGGCCTTCATCCCGGCCAATAAAACAGGGATTTTCCGGCGTTTCAGGTCGATCAACAGCGCCTCCAAATTGGACCGGGTGAGCGCGGGCTTTTGGCCGCGCAGCATATCATTGGCGCCCAGTTCCAGAATGACGAGGTCGGGCTTGGCCTTTAGTCCTGCCAGCACCCAGCCCAACCGCCCGCGGCCTGCCGAACTCGTATCCCCCGATACCCCCGCATTGTGAACGCGCACTGCCTGGCCCGAGCGCCGCAAAGCCGCTTCCAATTGTGCGGGAAAACTTTCTTGCGCTTTTAACCCATAGCCTGCGGTCAAACTGTCGCCAAAAGCCACGACCAATGCCTCGCGCGCCGAGGCGGCCGGCGCCATGACCAAAAGCAGAGCTTGGAATAGCGCCAAAGACCACCCATATCGAACGAAACGTAGCATTAGAAAGCTCCTGAGTGCCGACGCCTAACCACGCCGATTCCCGACATATTGTGCTGATGGCCCGCAATGTCACCCTGTCTTTGGGGGCGGGGGATGCCCGGGTTGATATTTTGAAGGGGATCGATCTGGATGTCGGGGCGGGGGAAACCGTTGCCCTGCTGGGTCCATCTGGGTCCGGCAAATCCTCTCTGATGGCGGTGCTGTCCGGTCTGGAAAGGGCGAGCCAAGGATCGATCCAGACAGGCGGGGCAGATTTCGGCGCAATGGATGAAGATGCCTTGGCGCGCGCGCGGCGTGGCCGCATCGGCATTATCTTGCAGGCATTTCACCTTTTGCCAACGATGACGGCATTGGAAAATGTGGCCGTCCCCTTGGAACTGGCAGGGATCAACAAGGCATTTGATGTGGCCGCGGCGGAGCTTGAAAAAATGGGGCTTGGGCAGCGGACCGGCCATTATCCCACCCAGTTGTCCGGCGGGGAGCAGCAGCGCGTGGCGATTGCCCGGGCGCTCGCCCCGCGTCCGGCCCTGATCTTTGCCGATGAACCAACCGGCAATTTG
>JAHEGQ010000123.1:3438-6869 GCA_024645025.1 Sphingomonadaceae bacterium | reverse complement strand
CAGATCATGGACCTGCTGTTTGCCCGGCAGGCCGAAACCGGGGCGACGCTGTTCATCATCACCCATGACGCAGGTTTGGCGGCGCGCTGTGGCCGGGTGATTGAGATGCGCGACGGCGCGATCATCTCGGACAGTGCCCGCGCATGATCGGGCTGGTCTGGCGGCTTGCGCTTCGGGATTTGCGCGGCGCGCGCGCCGGGCTGCGCCTGATGGCGCTGTGCCTGTTTCTGGGCGTGGCAGCGCTGGCTGGGATTGGCAGCCTATCCAGCGCGATCCTATCTGGCTTGGCGGATCGCGGTCAGCTGCTCTTGGGCGGCGATGTTCAGTTTGAAGCGGTGCAGCGCAGTGCGACGCCCGATGAACGGGCGGCCTTTGCCGCTTTGGGCACGGTCTCTGAAGTGATCCGCATGCGCGCGATGGCAAGCGAGCCGGATAGCGGCCGGGCGGTGCTTGCTGAGTTGAAGGGCGTTGATGCTGCCTATCCGCTCTACGGCCAGTTGCGGCTGCGCGCGGGCGCGCTTGCGGCCCGGCCTTCCGGGATGGAGGCTGCCATTGCGCCCGGCCTTGCTGAAAAGCTGGACCTGAAGGTCGGCAGCCGTGTCGCGGTGGGCGAGGCGACGCTGAGGGTGATCGGCATTCTGGATGAAGAACCAGATCGCGCAGGGGCCGGATTTACCTTTGGGCCGGCCATCATGGTGGATCAAAAGGGGTTGGCGGCAACGGGCCTTGTCCAGCCGGGCAGCCTTTATTCTGCCAGCTATCGCATCCGGCTACCCGCGCGGACATCCCCGCAACAGGCGATTGCCACCATTGCGCAGCAATTTCCCAATGCAGGTTGGGAAACACGGGATCGCAGCAATGGCGCGCCGGGCACGCGCCGCTTTGTCGAGCGGCTGGGCCAGTTTCTAACGCTGGTTGGGCTGACAGCCTTGGCGATTGCCGGCATTGGCGTTGGCAATGGCGTCGGGTCTTGGCTGGATGGGCGGCGGACCAACATCGCAACGCTGAAGGCGCTGGGCGCTGAATCGGCTTTCATTTCCCGCTTGTTCTTGTTGCAAATCCTCATCGTGGCGCTGGCGGCCATGGCCCTTGGCCTCGTGCTGGGGGCGGCTGTCCCCTATGCGATTGCGGCGGGGATGGGGGATGCCTTGCCCGTGCCCCCTCGTTTGGCGCTCTATCCCGCGCCCTTGGTGCAGGCCGCGCTCTATGGTCTTTTGATTGCTGTTCTTTTTGCATTGGCTCCGTTGGCGCGTGCACGGTCGGTTTCCGCGGCAAGCCTGTTTCGCAGCGGCGTCGAAGCGCCGCCCCGTCTGGCGCCGCGCGTCGCCATCGGCATTGGTACCCTGTTGGCGCTGATCGCCGGGCTGGCCCTGTTCACCTCGGATGACAAGGTTTTTGCGGCGGGCTTTCTGGCGAGCATAGCGGGCCTGCTGATCTTGCTGGCTGGGCTAGGCCGGGGGCTGACGGCGCTGGCCGCTCGTGTGCCGCGCCCCAAGGCCCCCTTGGTTCGGCTTGCCTTGGCCAATTTGCACCGCCCCGGGGCGCAGACTGGCCGACTGGTCGTCGCGCTGGGGCTTGGGCTGACGCTGTTTGCGACGCTTGCGGCCATTCAGACCAGCCTCAATGCCCAGATTGAAACGACCATTCCCAAGCGCGCGCCCAGCTTCTTTGCGCTCGATATCCCCAAGGACGACCGCGATCGCTTTCAACAAACGGTGCGCGCCCTTGCGCCGCAGGCGGAGATCAAGATGGTGCCGTCGCTGCGCGGGCCCGTTGTCTCAATAGCGGGACGTCGGGTTGCCGACATGAAAGATATTCCCGACGACGCCTGGTTCTTGCGCGGTGACAGGGGGTTGACCTTTGCCGAGGACCTGCCTGAAGGTAGTCGTCTGGTCGAAGGCACATGGTGGCCCAAGGAATATCAGGGGCCGCCGCTCGTTTCGATGGATGCAAAGGCGGCCCGCGCCGTTGGCCTGAAGATTGGCGACCGCATTACCGTGTCGGTGCTGGGGGTGGATCTGGAAGCCCGCATTGCGTCCTTGCGCGACATTAACTGGGACACGCTGGGCTTTAACTATGTGCTGGTGTTCAACCCGGCGGCGCTGGAACCCGCGCCTTACACGCTGGCGGCCACGATTGCGGCCCCCGTGGCGGCAGAGGCGGGGATCAACCGCGCCGTTACGGCGGACTTTCCCTCGGTCACTATGGTGCGGGTGAAGGATGTGATTTCCGAAGTTGGAAAGCTGCTGCGCCAATTGGCGCAGGCAATTGGGGCGGCGGGATCGGTGGCGGTTTTGGCGGGCATTGCGGTTCTGGTTGGTGCGATTGCCGCCGCGCGCCGAGCCCGCAGCTATGATGCGGTGCTGCTTAAGCTGTTAGGCGCAAGTCGGACCCAGATTCTGGGCGTGCAGGCCATGGAATATGGCGTGCTGGGGCTGTTTCTATCGACCGTAGCGCTGGGGCTGGGCAGCGCGGCGAGCTGGGTTGTGACCACCCGCATCTTCCATTTGGGTTGGACGCCAGATTGGTCACAGGTGATCCTGGTTGTTGCTGCAGGCGGGTTTGGGACGCTGATATTGGGGTTGATTGGGGCGTTACCTGTTCTGCGTGCGCGCCCGGCAGAGGCGCTTCGGACACTTTGACCTTGGCCTCAAAGGCTGGGGGTGACACCCTTTCGACACAGCCCGGCGGTATTTCGTGCATCGTGATGAGGTTTTTGCTTCCCGAAAGCCCCGTTTCACGATAGATCGCGGGCAGTTTTGCGACGATATATGGAGACAAGCTTATCCCACCGATGACCCCCCGGCGCCCCATGGGCCCTGGCCCCGCGCCGATGAACGGACCCCGGTTCAATCAATTTATCACGTCGCCCAAGGTGCGCGTGATTGACGAGAATGGCGAAAATCTGGGCGTGATGTACACGCGCGAAGCCATTGATCAGGCGGCAGAGGTCGGCCTGGATCTGGTAGAAATCTCGCCCAACGCAGATCCGCCCGTCGCCAAGTTCCTGGATATCGGCAAGTTTAAATATGAGGCCCAGAAAAAGGCCAACGCCGCGCGCAAGTCGCAAAAGACGCAGGAGATCAAAGAGATCAAGATGCGTCCCAATATCGATGACCATGATTATGATGTGAAAATGCGCGCGGTGAACAAGTTCATCGAAGAAGGCGATAAGGTGAAAATCACCCTGCGCTTTCGTGGTCGTGAATTGGCGCATGGCCAATTGGGCATGAAGCTGTTGCAGCGGGTGCAGGAAGATGTGGCGGACGTTGCCAAAATTGAGCAGTATCCCCGCATGGAAGGCCGTCAGATGTTGATGGTGCTCGCACCCAAATAAGACAGCTTATCCACTGCGCAAAAAGGCGGTCTGGCAATGCTTGGCCGCCTTTTTGTACGCGGCAGGGCTATGTTGCAACCGATACTGTTGCAAA
>JAHEGQ010000123.1:0-3428 GCA_024645025.1 Sphingomonadaceae bacterium | reverse complement strand
GTCGTGAACTCGCGCATGGCCAATTGGGCATGAAGCTTCTCCAGCGGGTGCAGGAAGACATGGCTGAAGAGGCCAAGGTTGAACAATATCCGCGCATGGAAGGCCGCCAGATGCTGATGGTGCTGGCCCCGAAATAAGCCCAAAAGGCAATAGAAAATCAGGCGGCCCGGTTGTCCCGGGCCGCTTTTTTGTGCGCAGCATAAAAGATGCTGCATTATTTGCTGCGGCACGTGCTGCATGTTCAGCTGTTGCAAAAAAGCAGCATTTTTTGGGAAAAACAAACCTAACCTTCCGACGGTCTGGCAGCCGGACTCGGCCATCCCTAGCTAGGCCGAACCAAAATATATCCCTTCCCCAATTGAGGATGAAAAACATGACCCGCAGTTTTCTTCTGGCATCCGTTGCCTTCGCGACATTGGCTACCCCTGCCTATGCTCAGGACAGCAACGCGCCCGCACCTGTGATTGAAGAAGGCGAAATCATCGTCACGGCCACGCGGCGTGAACAGCAATTGTCGGATGTGCCGCTGGCCGTTTCGGCCGTGACGGCTGAAACTTTGGCCCGGTCTGGCGCTTCGGATATTCGCCAACTGAACCAATTATCGCCTTCTCTGCTCGTCTCCTCCACCTCGTCCGAAGCGGCAGGCGGCGGCGCGCGTATTCGTGGCATCGGCACGGTGGGCGACAATCCGGGCCTGGAAAGCTCGGTCGCCACCTTTGTCGACGGCGTCTATCGCAGCCGCGCGGGCGTTGGGTTGACCGAATTGGGCGCGATCGACCGGATCGAAGTGCTGCGCGGCCCGCAGGGCACGCTTTTTGGCCGGAATGCTTCGGCGGGCTTGATCCATGTCATCACCGCAGCGCCGAAATCTGATTTCGGCGGATCGGTGGAGGCCAGCTACGGCAATTACAATGCGGTCCGACTGGTCGGCGGCATCACCGGTCCGTTGTCAGAAACGGTATCGGCGCGATTGGACGGCGTCTATTCAGAGCGTGATGGCTTTGTGAAGGATCTGGTCTCGGGCCGCAGCGTCAACAATCGCGACCGCTATCTGGTGCGCGGACAGGTGAAGTTTGATCCTTCATCGGACCTGTCGGTGCGCCTGATTGCAGATTATTCGAACCGCAACGAAGAATGCTGCGCCGGCGTCTATTATCCGCCGTCAACCGTGTCAGCGGCGCCAGATGGATCGCTTGTGCGTTCCGCCAGCAGCGTGGAAGCTTTGCTGCGCGGTCTTGGGGGCGTGATGAGCGTCAAGCCCTTCGACCGTAAGGTATCGATTACGCCGGGCCAGTCCTATCGCGGCGACGTGCGCGATTGGGGGCTGTCGGCAGAAGCCAGCTATGATTTGGGGGAGGCCAAGCTGACTTCGATCACCGCCTATCGCAACTGGCGTTGGCTGCGCGGGCAGGATGCCGATTTCAACAGCCTTGATATCCTTCACCGCGAAGATGATGGCACGGCCAATCAACAGTTCAAGACGTTCACGCAGGAAGTCCGCTTGCAGGGCAATGCCCTGGACGACCGATTGGACTGGTTGGTCGGCGGCTATTTCGCGCATGAAACGCTGACGCTGAATGATAATCTTGCTTATGGGACCGATTATACGCGCTATGCGGATGCACTGACCCGTGCGGCATTGCCCAGCTTTGCAGGCTATGCAGCCACTGGGGTCGTCTTGGCCAGCGCGCTCAGCCTGCCAGCACCCTTGTCATTTAACGGCGTGCAGATTTCCGATCATTACCGGCAGACCAGCCGGAACTATGCCTTCTTCACGCACAACAGTTTCAAGGTGAACGACGCGCTGACGCTGACTTTGGGTCTGCGCTACACCAATGAAAAGAAGACGCTGGATGCCGATTTGTCGGACAACAACGCCTATTGCCGCGTCCTGTCCGCCCTGCCCAGCGGGCACCCGGCCTATGGGCTGGGCCGTTTGGCCTGTATCATCCCGTCGATCCCGACAGGCGAGTATAGTCAGGCTGGCACCGTCAAAAAGGAAAACAAGCTGACCGGTACGGCGGTGCTGAGCTACAAGCCCAGCGACGATGTGCTGACCTATGCCAGCTTCTCACGCGGGTATAAGGCGGGTGGCTTCAATCTGGACCGCAATAGCCTGTACCGCTTGGGCCGCACCAGCAACGCCAATGGCAATCGCGCGATTGACCCGACGGTGATCGATACCGCCGCGCTGGCGTTCAAGCCGGAAACCGTCGATGCTTATGAAATTGGCGTCAAATATGATGGGCGCGGCGTGGATATCAATCTGGCGGCTTTTTATCAGCGGTTCCAGAATTTCCAGCTGAACACGTTTAACGGCGTCAACTTCGTCGTTGAAAATGTGCAGGGTTGTACGACGCTCGCGGGCGGCAATGCTTCCGACACCGATGGCGTCGAAGGCAACAGCGCCTGCGCTGGCAAGGCCAAAAGCGGCGTCACCTCCAAGGGGGTGGAGCTGGAGGCCTTTTTGCGACCGGCGCGGGATTTGTCGGTCAATCTGGGCCTGACCTATGCCGATACGCGCTATGCGGACAATCTGATTGGCAATACCAATCTGACCAATACCACCGGCTCCTTGTCATCCGCCTTCTTCCAGCTGCCGGGCGCGCGCCTGTCCAACTCTGCCAAGCTTGTGACAACGGGCGCGGTCAGCTGGACGCCTGATCTTGGCCGCAATGGCCTGACGGGCCTTGTCTATGTGGATGCGCGCTACACGACCAAGCTCAACACCGGGTCGGATCTAGACGCTGAAAAGCTGCAAAAGGGCTATGCCCTGTTCAACGCGCGTCTGGGTGTTCATGGTCAGGACAACCGCTGGGGCATCGAAGCTTGGGCACAGAACCTGTTCAACGTGAAGTATCAGCAGATTGCGTTTGATATGCCGTTGCAGGGCTCGGGCGCGACCAATGCGGTGGCGCAGGGCCTCGCGGCGTCTTCAAGCCAGCTTTATGGCCTCTTCTTGGGTGAACCGCGCACCTATGGCGTGACGTTCCGCCACAGCTTCTAAGCTGCTTTGGCAAAAGGCCCCGGGGTTTCCAGCCCGGGGCCTTTTGTCGTTTATATCAGCGCTGGCGTGCCGCAAAGCGGGCGATGGTTAGCATTTCGGCTTCGGCCTGAATGTCGCCTGCCGACCCGGATGTCTTGAGCGCGCGTTCCGCCAAAAGCAGCTTGTCCGCCAATTGGGCCAGCCGATCGGCGGACCAGCGGCCAGCCTGATCGGTAATCGCTGGCTTTTCTTTGAAGAAAATGGCTTTGCCCCGCGCCTCGACAGCGGCAGCGGGCGATGATCCGTTATCAATATCGCGGCGCAAAGCGGCCAGCAAAACGACCCGGCGGAACAAGGCGCGCAGCACGGGAATGCCGTTCAAGCCATCTTGGGTCAGCCGGGCGATTTCGGCGCCAACGCGTGCTGGATGACCGCCCATCAC
>JAHEGQ010000175.1 GCA_024645025.1 Sphingomonadaceae bacterium | reverse complement strand
GCGACCTTGGTCGAGATGTGCAAGCGCACCCGCGTTGTCCTGACCACAGTGGGGCCCTACCAGCTTTATGGCCCGGAACTTGTCGCCGCCTGCGCGGAAACCGGCACCGATTATGTCGATCTGTGCGGCGAGCCTGCCTGGATGCGTGAGATGATCGACGCCCATGATGACAAGGCCCGCGAAACCGGCGCGCGCATCGTCTTTTCCTGCGGCTTTGACTCCATTCCCTTTGATCTGGGCGTCTGGTTCCTCCAGCAAGAAGCGAACAAGCGCCACACAAAGCCCGCGCCGCGCGTTAAAGGCCGCGTGCGCAAGATGCAGGGCGGCGCCTCTGGCGGGACCATCGCCAGCCTGACGGAGACGATGAAGGCCGCGGCCAAAAACCCCAAGATCATCGGCATCCTGAAAAGCAGCTTTGGCCTGACCCCCGGCTTTGAAGGCCCGGCCCAGCCCTCTGGCCTGCTGCCGGAATATGATGCCGCCACCGGCACCTGGACCGCACCCTTTGTGATGGCGCCGATCAACACCAAGAATGTCCACCGCACCAACTTCCTGCTCGGCCATCCTTATGGGCGCGATTTCGTTTATGATGAAATGATCATGACGACCATCGGCGACGCCGGCCGCGCGATGGCCGAAGCCATCGCCAAGGCAAACCCCTTTGGCGATGCCAAGATTTTGCCCGGCGACGGCCCCAGCAAGGAAGAGCGTGAAAACGGCTTTTACGACGTGCTGTTCATCGGCGAATATCCCGATGGCACCTCGGTCCGCGTCTCCGTTTCGGGCGACAAAGACCCCGGCTATGGCTCCACCAGCAAAATGATCGCCGAAAGCGCGCTCACCCTGCTGGAAAATGACACCCCCGGCGGGGTAACCACGCCCGGCGCGGTGATGGCCGCGCCATTGATGGCGCGTCTGGAAAAGAATGCGGGGTTGGTGTTTTTGGTGGAGGGGTGATCCCCTCCCCTAATGCACTCGCACCCGCGCCACCCACTTCTTCAACTTCGCCCGTAAGCTCCGCCGGATCAGGGCGATGTGCATCCCGTAGAGCGCCGCAAAGCCAATCCCCCAGAACAGCCAGTCGCCGCCCACAAAACTGCGGGCGATGATGAGGGCGAGCGCCCAGAAGATCAGGACGACGCGGATATTGAGTTCAAAGCGCAGCGCCGCCCAAGGGGCGGGAAAGCGGCGGACATTGCCGGCCGTTTCGACCTGCACCTCTTCCACGCCGCGCAGCCGCTGCACCGTGCCGCCATCCACATAGGCAAAGGCATCCCAGCGTTCGAACCGGTCAAAGCCTTCCCCGCGTTCAAAGGCGAATTGAAACTGCGACATCGGGTGGATGACATAATGGCTGGCAAAGCCGCTGACGATGCGTTCAAAGCGTCCATCATCCAGCGCGGCCATCGGCTCTTCATAGATCAGCGTGCCGATGAGGAGGCGGGGGAGATCAAGGGGCATAGGGCTTCATAAGGGCGTGCGGCGGGCATTTCAAATGCGGGGCTCCCCGGCCCGTCATTCCCGCGCTGGCGGGAATCCAGAAGTGTCTCGGGTGACTGAGAGCACGCTTCCTTCGTCAACGGCGGTGTTCATGGATTCCCGCCTCCGCGGGAATGACGAGGGTAGGGCAACTGGCTTGGCACCAATCCCGCTCGCCACCCTCCCGTCATTGCGAGCAACGCGAAGCAATCCAGCTTTCGCCGGGGCCTTACTGGATTGCCACGGCGCACGCGCCTCGCAATGACGATAAGGCGTTGCGCAGACGCGTCAGCGCCGACGCCCCTGATGGCGGATATTGCCGGGCCGGCCGCGCTTGCCCATAAGCGGGCGGCGGGTGCGGTCCTTGCGATCGCGGCGCAGGGGCAAATGGTTTGCCCCTTCGGGCAGTTCAAAGCGGAGCGCGCCGGAAATCGGGTTCGCCTCCACCAGCCGCAGGCTGATATGCTGGCCGACGCGATATTGGTCGCCGCTTTCCTCCCCCGTCAGCGTCAGATGCGCGGGATCAAAGCTGAAATATTCCGCGCCCAAGGTAGAGATCGGCACCAGCCCATCGCCGCCCAGCCCCTGCACGGTTGCGAAAAAGCCGAAATTGGTGACGCCGGTGATCCGCGTTTCGATAACCTCCCCCACCCGCATGGCCAGGAAGGCGGCGACATAGCGGTCCACCGTTTCGCGTTCCGCCTCCATCGCACGGCGTTCAGCGGCAGAAATCGCCTCCCCGATAATCGTCATGCGCTGGCCCTCTTCGGGCGTGAGCGCGGTGGCCGTGGCCTGCGGATCCAGCACATAGGCCTCCACCAGCGATCGGTGGACAATCAGGTCCGCATAGCGGCGAATGGGCGATGTAAAATGCGCATATGACCCGAGGGCCAGCCCGAAATGCCCGGCATTTTGCGGGCTGTAATAGGCCTGGGTCTGGCTGCGGAGGATTTGTTCCATCACCTCGGTGCGATATTCCGCCTCACCCAGCTGCGCGATCAGCCGGTTGAAGGTGGCGGGGGTGATGACTTGCCCCAGCGCAAAGGCGATATCGAATGTGGCCAGATAATCCTTCAACCCCACCAGCTTTTCCCGGCTTGGCGGTTCATGCACGCGGTACATGACCGGGGCCTTTTTCGCCTCCAGCGCCTTGGCGGCGGCGACATTGGCTGCAATCATATAATCCTCGATCAGCCTATGGGCATCCAGCCGTTCGCGCGGCGCGACGGATTGGATACGGCCATCTTCATCCAGAACGACGCGGCGTTCCGGCAAGTCGAGGTCCAGCGGGGCGCGTTTATCCCGCCCCTTGGACAAGGCCGCCCAACAGGCCCAGAGCGGCTTCAAGGCGGCCTCGGTCAAGTCATGCGGGCGCGTCCCGTCGATGGCGGCCTGCGCGTGTTCATAAGGGATATTGGCCGCCACCCGGATGACCGCGCGGGAAAAGCGCCAGCTTTGCAGCGTGCCGTCGGCGCTGATGACCATGTGGCACGCCAAGGCGGCACGATCATGCCCGGCGCGCAGCGAGCACACATCGGCGGATAATTGTTCCGGCAGCATCGGCACGACCCGATCTGGGAAGTAGACGCTGTTGCCCCGCTTTCGGGCTTCTTTATCCAGCTTTGATCCGGGGCGGACGTAAAAGCTGACGTCGGCAATGGCGACAATCGCGTCAAAGCCGCCCCCCTCGCGCGGGCTGGCCCAAACGGCATCGTCAAAATCCCGCGCGTCCACCGGATCAATCGCGACGATGGGCAAGTGCCGCAAATCTTCGCGCGCGCCCAAATCCAGCGCCGCCATGCGCGCCGCTTCTTCCAGCAGCTCCTCCCCAAAAACATGGGGGATGCCAAATTTATGGATGGCAATCAGGCTGAAAGCCTTGGGCGCGAAAGGATCGCCCAGAATTTCGGTTACCTTGGCGGTGATGCGGTTGGCCCGGCCGGTCTTTTCCGCCAGCACCAGATCGCCCTCGCCCGCATCACCAATATCGGAAATCAGCGTGTCGCGCCGTTCGCGCTTATCGATCGCGCGCAGCCAATAACGATCCCCTTCGCGGGCGACGACGCCCAGAATTTGTTCTTCGCCCCGCGCCAGCTTTTTCATGGGATGGGCGACGAAGTTGGAGCCCTGTTCTTCGGTGCGCGCCAAAATACGGTCGCCAACACCCAGCGCGGAACGCCGCCCCCGTTCAATCACGCGCAGGCGGGGCGGTGGCTTGCCCTCTGCCTCCCAATGTTCAGGAATGGCGATGACCTGCCCATCCTCGGTATCAATGATGCGCAACACTGTCACCTTGGGAACGCCGCCCATTTTGTGAAAGGCGCGGCCCGGCGCGCTGTCGATCAGGCCTTCATCGGCCATGTCCTTCAGCAGCGCTTTAAGTGCGATCTTTTCATTGCCCTTCAGGCCAAAGGCGCGCGCAATTTCGCGCTTTCCCGCTGGCGTTTCCGACTGGGTAATGAAATCAAGAATCTGCTGGCGCGTGGGCAGTCCGGGCGTGGAGCGTTTGGGCATGGCTTTCGCTAGCCCCTGCGCGGGCAGGATGCCAGCAAAAGCCGCACCGCCCCAGCGGGCCGACGACGCTTAGACCAAACTGTCGGCATGCCAGTGCAGATGGTCCGCCATGAAGCTGGAGATGAAATAATAGCTATGGTCATAGCCGGGCTGCATCCGCAGCGTCAGCTTCTGGCCCGCTACTTCGCACGCCGCCTTCAGCAATTCCGGCTTCAACTGTTCAACCAAGAAATTATCGGCTTCACCCTGATCCACCAGCAGATCCGGCAACCGCGCGCCGCCCGCAATCAGGGCGCACGCGTCATATTCAACCCAAGCCGCCTGATCGGGGCCAAG
>JAHEGQ010000165.1:1414-4352 GCA_024645025.1 Sphingomonadaceae bacterium | reverse complement strand
CGGTTGTCGGCACATAAAACCCCATCTGGGCAGCCCCCACACGGGCCGCCGTGATTGAGGCCTCTTCATAGCCACGCGTCATGTTAAGCCGCCGCAGGGCTGAATAGGCCCATGGCACACCCACAATTTGCCCGGGCCGCTCAGGCCTGAACATGTCAATGATGTCATCCGCCGGCACCCGCAGGCGGTCGCGCGCCGTGCCAGCAAGCTGGTCACCGGGGTGCGTCCTGAACAGGTGGTAAGCCACCCTCCGGCCATCACCATCAAACTCTATCCCCATCTTGATCATGCCGCCGCCATTCAGCTGCTGATTGAGATCGAGATCGAGAAAATCAATTTCCAGAAGCTGCAATTGATAGGCGAAAGCCCCAAAGCGCGGCCCCCGGTATTGCCGCGCAAACACCGTGCCATCCCGGGCCATGGTCTGGGCGGCAACCTTTTGCGTCTGCTTCCAGCTCAGGGAACCATCAAGCGAACAGTTTTGCCGCTTTCCCCATGCCAAAAAAGCGCCCTCAATCTGCCCATTGGCATTCTTGTCAGGTTTGCCATTTTCCAGTAGCGCCTTGTTCTGTAAAATAATGCCACCGGCACCAATCACATTGCGCCGCACCGCATCCAGATAGGCCTTGAGATAATCATTGTTCTGGGCCTGCTGGCGCGAATGGGCAATCAGCCCGCGCAAATCCCAACGCACATCATCCACCGGCCCCCGCAGGAATCCCGATGAAAAGCCGCCCGCAATATTGGTGGGCTTTGCCCCCTCATATTTGCGCTTGGCCTTGGTGCCAAACATCCTGCTCCAAAACCCCATGGCTTAAAACCTCACCGCATAAGTCCGGCCCGTGGGCCTGCCTGCCGCGGCATTGGCCGCATCCCGTTCACGTTTCACCTCGCGGCGATAGAAAGCCCTGGCATCCAGCAATTCCGCAAAAGACAATTTCGTCAGCGATCGCCCGGCAATGGAATAGCTGGCCACATCACTTGCCGCCTTGCCCTCGATCAGGCTTTCGATGGCCGCCAGAACTTTTGCCGCGTGGCTGCGCACATCACCGGCCGCAGCGGGGTTTGCCCGCACATTGAATGTGCCCGCGCTGATCGCCACCCGTGCTGCATCCGCAATGCGCACCATGGTGGCCGTCCAGCGCCACACGCCAGCCGCCAAAGCAGCCGTTGTCGCCGCAGCAACCGTCACCTTGTAAACATTTCCAACCTTGGCCGCAGCAATGGCCGTCGGGGCCCCCACATCACCCTCGCGCTGCAAGGAATAATTGAGGTTATAGGTGGCCACCGGATAATCCGTGGCAAGGTCGCTGCGCTGCCACACCCATGTGTCCCCCACCACCAGCACGACAGGCTCACCTTCAGGCACATTATCGAGCGGATTGCCCATCATTTCCATCCATTCACAAAACCACCGCGGCCCTTACGCACCACGGAAACAGGCTTGCGCGGCACCACAGAGGCCACAACAGGCTTCACCTGCGCCGCCATTGTCCCCGCACCCAACCCAACATCTTCCAAATCCAGCTGCGCCACTTTTTTGACACCGCGCTGTTGCGCCAGTTGCCGCCATTGGTCGCCCGTCCAGCGGTTGCCGCCCAGATGGTCAAACAGCGCCATGTTGTAAACGCGGCAATCATGGAAATGGTTGTCGCCGGTCGAAACCCATTCCTTGACAATGCGCCCGCGCCATTCCTTTTCCTTCAGGGTCTCAGCCACAATCTGGCGGCAATAACGCTCGTCATTGTGCTGGCCCAGATGCACATATCCGGCATCAAAGCCTTCAGCTCCATCCGTCGGCGGCTCCTTGCGCAGCAGCGCATAAAATTCGGCCTTCAGTGACCACGTTCCCACAGGCCAGATGCGTGCACCCTTGCTCTTCTTTTTGCCGCGATAGGTGATATCGACCTTGGCCGGCGTGCCGAGCGGCGGCAAATACCAGCCGGGCATGCCCTTGAGCGCGAAAGCCTTTGGCCGCCCGCGCACCCAATGCTTGACTGATTCCGTATTGAACCCGGCATCAACCCCAACCGCATCCACAGGCCAGGAACCGCCATAGGCATCAGGATAGCGCCGCTCCCAAATCTTGGTGAGCTGCTTCCACACATCGCCATCAGGATCGGCCGTGTCGCCTTCCACAAAGCCCGCATCAACAGACCAGCTTTGCTTGTCCGCCCCCCAGCCCACAACCTCATAAAACAAACCATCGCCCTGCACGTCCACGGCCATGGTGACCAGCAGCGCCCCCACCGGCAAAACGCCACGGGCATAATTTTCGCGCCGCCCCAGCAGCAATTTCCATTCCGGTGCTTCACCGCGCTCTTCCCATGACTGGCCAAGCCAGAGATTGACAAAGGCCTTCAGCTTGGAAGGATTGTCCTTCGCCGCCAGGAAGGCTTCCGCCATCTTATCCCATGTGGTGAGAAGAGACGTTAGCGCATCAACATGGAATGATGGGTAAAGCCCTTTCGGATTTTCAGCAATGAAGCGGCCAGCCCGCACCATGGCCGCTTTTTGTGAATGATCGATGATGCAACCATTGCCGGCACAAACATAACGCGCCTGGTAAGGCGGCTCTTTGTTGAACTTCAGCCCGAAAGAATAATCCGCACCACCAAACACCAGCTTTTGTTCCTGCCCACACTGCGGGCAGCACACATTCCAATGCCGCTGATCACCAGCCTCAAACGCCGCATCAATGCGTGAGCGGCCCTTGATGGTGGGTGTCGACGACTTGAACACCATGTAATCGCCGGTGGCATGAAAGGCGATCAACCGCGCATCGGCCATTTCATCCGGGTCGCCCTGGCCATCAAGGTCAAGCGGCCATTCATCCACCTCATCCCGGTGTTGATATTTCACCGTCTTGGAACGCAGGTCAGCCGATGAATTGGCCCCCGTCAGAACAAGACTGCCTCCCGGAAACACCTTGTTCAAG
>JAHEGQ010000165.1:0-1327 GCA_024645025.1 Sphingomonadaceae bacterium | reverse complement strand
ATGTGGAGCCGCGCGCCGAGCGTGAGGCCTGCAACCTTACTCGTGAGCGCAAGGCTGGCGTTGCCTCAATTGTTGGCGTGAGTTTTTCCCTGTTGTAATCCTGCACCGTTGAGGTGGTGGGGAAAATGATCATGGCCCGCGCCGGTGCCATCACCATCAAACCACCATGCCACGCAATGCCAACACCCGTCGCACCGACCTGGGCAGATTTGCGCAGCGCAACACAATTGTGAGGACTGCCTGGTGTCAAAGCATCCAACACAGGAACCAAAGCTGGTGTCAGCGAAGGATCCCAGCGCGAACCGGCCCGAGGGCCATCTGCGACAATCAAATTTGCTGCAGCCCACGCAGAAAGCGAGGACACCACAGGCGGCATCAGAATGGTGGCAAGAGCCGCCGCCACAAGTTTCAAGGCGGAAGGATGGGCAATTTTCAAAATGCATCCTCCTCGCTTTCATCACCAGCTGAATCAGCGGTGAGTTTCATGCTTTCATAAAGGGCCGCGCGCAGCTCATGGGCCTTGCGTTTCAGAATGGCGCGCACTTGAAGGTCTTCACTTTCACCAGGCAGAGCGTCGATGATGCGCACCAGTTTTTGCGCGCAGGTCACAAGCGCATCTGTCACCTGTTCCACAGGCACCAGCTTGCCGGTTTCTTTTTCCAGCGCCAGCCGCGACAATTCCGCGTCATAGCTTTCGCGCTTGGCCCGATGCACCGAAAACGCAGCACCCGCAATTTGCGATGCATCCCGCTTCGGCTGTGCCGCAGGCGCTGTGGCCAGGGGCAACACAGGCTGTGCCGCAGCCGCGTTCACATCCCGGTTGCGCAGCGCCTGGGCCGGGTCCGTTTCAGCACCCGCCACCCGCTCATAAGCGTCAACATCAACCATCAGCCGGATGCCATCCTTGCGCGTCGGCACCCTTGAGCCAAAACGTGACAATTGTTTCGAAACCGCCTGTTTCGAAACCCCCCGCGCCCCGGCAATATCCGAAACACTCATCCACTGTGACATGATCAGGCGGCCTCGGCCTCAACTCTTGCAAGCCTATCAGTCGAAACCTCAGCAAAGCTGCGGCCATCGCCTTGCAGTGTAGCTTGGCGGCCCGTTAGGTTTTGCCAGCGGGTGATGATGATATCGACGTAAGGCGGATTAAGTTCAATGCCAAAGCAGCGCCGCCCCTCGGTCTCTGCCGCGATCAGCGTGGTGCCAGAGCCCAGGAATGGGTCATAGACGGCATCTCCCCGCGCTGAATTGTTGATGATCGGTCTACGCATGCATTCCACCGGCTTTTGCGTGGAGTGCCCCGTTTCCGATTTCTGTGGCTTGG
>JAHEGQ010000156.1 GCA_024645025.1 Sphingomonadaceae bacterium | reverse complement strand
TCACCATTTCGGGCGTTCCCTTCATGGGGCCGATTGGCGCGGCGCGCGTTGGCTATCTGAACGGCGAATATATTCTGAACCCGACCGATGAGCAGGTTGCCGAAGGCGATCTCGATCTGGTTGTGGCCGCAACCTATGACGCCGTGATGATGGTTGAATCCGAAGCCAATGAGCTTTCGGAAGAAGTCATGCTTGGTGCCGTCCTGTTTGCGCATGACGCCTGCCGCGACGTGATCAAGGCGATTATCTCGCTGGCCGAACAGGCCGCGAAGGAGCCTTGGGAAATGGCCGCGCAGGACGATCTGGGCGATCTGAAGGCCAAGCTGAAAAAGCTGATCGGCAACGACATTGCCGCGGCCTATAAGCTGACCGACAAGTCGGCCCGGTCAAACGCGCTGAATGCGGCCCGCGACAAGGCGAAGGCGCAGTTTGTTGCAGATGGTCTTGACCCTCAAATGGTGATGGCCGGCATCAAGCTGACCAAGAAGCTGGAAGCTGAAATCGTGCGCGGTGCCATCCTGAAGGACGGCAAGCGCATCGATGGTCGCACGACCACGCAGATCCGCCCGATCTTGGCGGAAACGCACTTCCTGCCGCGCGCCCATGGCTCGGCCCTGTTCACGCGCGGTGAAACGCAGACGATCGCCACCTGCACCTTGGGCACCAAGGATGCAGAGCAGATGATCGATGGTCTGGGTGGCCTGCGGTATGAGAATTTCATGCTGCACTATAACTTCCCGCCCTATTCGGTTGGGGAAGTTGGCCGCTTTGGCGCGCCGGGCCGTCGTGAAGTCGGTCATGGCAAGCTGGCTTGGCGTGCGCTGCACCCGGTCCTGCCGACCAAGGAAGATTTCCCTTACACGATCCGCCTGACCTCGGACATCACCGAATCCAACGGCTCGTCGTCGATGGCGTCGGTTTGCGGTGGCAGCCTCGCGATGATGGACGCGGGTGTGCCGATCAAGCGTCCGGTCTCTGGCATTGCCATGGGCCTGATCTTGGAAGGCAAGGACTTTGCGATCCTGTCGGACATTCTGGGTGATGAAGATCACCTGGGCGACATGGACTTCAAGGTGGCCGGGACGTCTGAAGGCATCACCACGATGCAGATGGACATCAAGATCGCGGGCATCACGAAGGAAATCTTCGAAAAGGCGCTGGCGCAGGCCAAGGAAGGCCGGGCGCATATCTTGGGTGAAATGAACAAGGCGCTGGGCGAAGCCCGCACCGAATTGTCCGCCCACGCCCCGCGCATCGAAACCATCTCGATCGACAAGTCGAAGATCCGTGACGTCATCGGCACCGGTGGCAAGGTCATCCGCGAAATCGTGGCGACCACAGGCGCCAAGGTCGACATCGACGACGAAGGGATCATCAAGATTTCGTCGTCGGATCCGGCACAGATCGAAGCCGCAAAGAACTGGATCCTCGGCATTGTCGAAGAGCCGGAAGTTGGCAAGGTCTACACCGGCAAAGTCGTCAACATCGTCGACTTTGGTGCATTCGTGAACTTCATGGGCGGCAAGGACGGTCTCGTCCACGTGTCCGAAATGAAGAACGAGCGGGTCGAAAAGCCCACCGACGTCGTGTCCGAAGGGCAGGAAGTTAAGGTGAAGGTGCTTGAAATCGACAATCGCGGCAAGGTTCGCCTGTCGATGCGCGTTGTCGATCAAGAGACCGGTGAAGAGCTGGAAGATACCCGTCCGGCCCGCGAACCGCGTGAACCGCGCGGCGACCGGGGGGATCGCGGTGATCGTGGCCCACGTCGCGATGGCGATCGCAAGCGTCCCGGTGGCGGCCGTGATCGCGGCCCGCGCCGTGAACGCTCAGAAGGCGGCGAGGGCGGTGATCCCGATCACGTTCCGGCCTTTTTGAAGGGCGACGACGACTGATCGACCTGATCAGACGACATTTGGGAAAGGGGTCGCAGCGATGCGGCCCCTTTTTCGTTTCAAGGGTTTTGTAAGCGCTTTGGCGGCGACGCGCGCCGGGGGTTACCGCGCGGCCCGTGCCCGTCGGATGGCATCGGCGCTAAACACGGCAATCGCGGCCCAGATGCACGCAAAGCACAGCAGCTTTTCTGGGTAGAGCGGCTCTTTCCACAAAAACACGCTGAGCAAAAACGCGATGGTCGGCCCGACATATTGGACAAAGCCCAAGGCCGTATAGCTCATCCGACGGGCCGCTATGGCAAACAGGATCAGCGGCACTGCCGTCACCACCCCACTGCCCATCAGCAACAGGTTCATCCCCATGCCGCTGCCAAAGCCTTTGGCCGTGCCGATGCCCAGTGCAAAGGCGAGCAAGGCGAACGGGGCCAGCAGCGTCACCTCCACGCCCAACCCGGCAATCGACGAAATCGGTGCCATTTTGCGGACCAGCCCGTAAAGCCCGAAGGACAGGGCGAGTGTGGCGCTGATCCAGATTGCGCCGGGCTCTTCAAACAACAAGATCGCGACGCCCAGCGCCGCAATGACGACGGCGGCGGATTGCCAGCGGTTCAGGCGTTCGCCCAAAAACAGGCGACCCAAAAGCACATTCACCAAGGGGTTAAGGTAATAGCCCAGGCTGGTCGACATGACCTGTTGGTGCATGATTGCCCACATATAGACGCTCCAGTTGAGCGAGATCAGGGCGGAACTGGCCAGCATCGTGGCCAATAAGCGCGGGCGGGTCAGGGCCTCGCGATATTCCCTCAATTGCCCAAATAGCAGGGCGCAAATCAGGGCAACCGGGACCGACCAGACGATACGATGCGCCAGCACCTCAAAGGCCGAAAGATCGGTGAGGAGCTTGATGTAAAGGGGCATTGCTCCCCAGATGAGATAGGCGCCCAAGGCAAAGGGCAGGCCAGTGGCGGAGGGTGTTGAGGATCTTGACATGGCGGGCGCCTTGCGCGGCATGGCCGTCAAGGTCAAGCGGAGCGAGCGGGGCTTGGCGCCGCCTTTCTTAAAGATGGGGGCTTTTCCTGACCCGCTGGGCTTGGCATCATGCGCGCTATGATGATGCCAATCCCTTACCTGCCGCGGCCCTTGAAACGGGGTGGCCTGTTCCTGTTGATGTTGGCCGTAAAGCTGTCGATGCTGTGGCTTTTGGGGACGCTGATCGCGCCGGCTGCTGCGGCGCCCGTCCGCAAGACGGTGGCCGCGGCCAAGCCGCGGGCCCTGCCGCCCGCCCCTGTCGATACAGCCCCGCGGGTTGCGGTTGTTTTGCAGACAAGCCTTGGACCAATCACAGTTGAGGTGGATTGCGAACACGCCCCGATCACGGCCACCAATTTCCTGCGCTATGTTGACCAGAAGCGGTTGGACGGCACCGTCTTTTACCGCGCGATGAAGCTGGGCGTGGATGAGAATGGGCAGGGCGAGGGGCTGATTCAAGGCGGCACGCAAAATGATCCCAATCGTTTGTTGAAACCCATCGCGCACGAACCCACCAGTGTGACCGGCCTCAAGCATTTGACAGGCGCAATTTCGATGGCGCGTTTTGCACCCGGCACCGCAACGGGCGATTTTTCCATCCTTGTCAGCCCTTTGCCAGGTTTGGATGCGGATGCGACCCGGCCGGCCGATCAGGAACCGGCGGGCTATGCCGTTTTTGGCTATGTGACAGACGGGATGGACGTGGTCCGCAAAATCCATGCCGCGCCCACTTCGCCCACCAAAGGGGAAGGGTGGATGAAGGGGCAGATGCTGGAACCAAGCGTAAAGATTGTTTCGGTGCGGCGGGCAACGCCACCCCAATAAGAACCAAGCCGCTTTCGATGGTTTTGGCGGACAATCTGGCGGGCTGGCATTGCAATTGTCGTCAAGGCAAAGCAAACGCGGGCGCATGACACTTGATACGCGCCAGTTGGTAACCGACCTGACCACCCTTTTGTCCGTTCAGCGCATGGGCGACGGCTGGTATCTGGGCCGCCGCAAGCCCGGCGGCGTGGGCCGCGTTTTTGGCGGACAGGTGATCGCGCAGGCGCTAATGGCGGCGCAGGATACGGTCGCCCCTGACCGCATCGCCCATTCGCTTCACGCCTATTTCATGCGGGCGGGCAGCGAAGATTTTGAAATCACCTATCGCGTGGAGCGCGATTTTGATGGCGGCAGCTTTTCCACCCGCCGCGTCATCGCGCTGCAACAGGACAAGCCGATCCTGAACCTGGCCTGTTCCTTCCAGAAGCTGGAAGCCAGCTATGAACACCAGATGCCGATGCCCGACGTGCCGGGGCCAGAGGGTCTGGCAAATGAGACGGAATTGCGCCTGCGCTTTGCCGACAAAATCCCAGAGCCGATGCGGGAGCGCTTCACCCAGCCGCGCCCGATTGAATATCGACCGGTAGATCCCCGCGACTGGCTGGGCACCGAAAAGCGCGATCCA
>JAHEGQ010000109.1:16162-20896 GCA_024645025.1 Sphingomonadaceae bacterium | reverse complement strand
CTATGGGCCGCAAAATCCTTCAAGCGATGGGCGGCGACCCGCGGGGCAAAACGGTTGGCCTTTTGGGTGTGACCTTCAAACCGAATACCGATGATATGCGGGACGCCCCGTCGATCGCGATCGTGCAGGCATTGCAAGATGCAGGCGTTCGGGTTGTGGCCTATGACCCCGAAGGCATGGAAGCGGCCAAGCCGCTGATGCCGGGCGTCGAGTTTCGGGCGGAACCCTATGCCGTGGCCGAGGGGGCCGACGCGCTGGCGCTTGTGACGGAATGGGACGCCTTCCGTGCGCTCGACTTTGGACGTTTAGCCGGCCTGATGAAGGCACCCGTGCTTGTGGACCTGCGCAACGTCTATGACCCAGAGGAAGTCCGTAAGGCTGGCTTTGCCTATAGCTCTATTGGCCGTCCCTAAGGGTTACAGGCCCCGATAGGCTTTGAGCCACTGCACAAAGTCTGGAACGCCGATGTCGATCGGCGTGGTCGGCGCAAAGCCCAGGTCGCGGGTGAGATCTGTAATATCGGCATAGGTTTCGACAACGTCGCCGGGTTGCATGGGCTGGAAGTCAATCGCTGCCCGGCGGCCACACGCTGCTTCGAGAACCGAAATGAGGCGCATTAAGTCTTCGGCGCGGTTGTTGCCAATATTGTAGAGCCGATGCGGGGCATGGCTGCCGCCGGGCTTTTCAACGCCATCATCGCACACCGGATGGTCAAGTGCTGCGACAATGCCCGCGACGATATCGTCTATATGGGTAAAGTCGCGCCGCATCTCGCCCTTGTTGAAAACGGGGATTGGCTGGCCGGTCAAAATCCGTTCGGCAAAGGACCAGACCGCCATGTCCGGCCGACCCCAGCGCCCATAGACCGTGAAGAAGCGCAGGCCCGTCAGCGGGATGCGATAAAGATGGGCATAGGTTTCGCTCATCAACTCATCGGCTTTTTTGGTCGCTGCATATAGCGAGATCGGATGGTCCACCCGGTCTGTGACGCGGAAGGGCAGGTTTTTGTTGGACCCATAGACCGAAGAGGAGGAGGCATAGATCATCTGGCGCACGCCATGATGGCGCGCCACTTCCAAAAGGTTCAGATGCCCGGCAAGATTGGACTGCACATACGCCCGCGGGTTGATCAGCGAATAGCGCACGCCCGCTTGCGCGCCGAGATGAACGATGCTGTCCACCGCCACCCCGGACAGCGCGGCATCCAGCGCAACATGGTCTGCAAAATCGACCTCATGAAATGCGAAATGCGGGTGGGCGATGTCAGACAGGCGATCGCGTTTGAGCTGGACCGGATAATAATCGTTCAAATTGTCGATACCGAGAACGCGGTCCCCGCGCGCCAATAAGGCCCGCGCCAGCTGCGACCCGATAAAGCCGGCGACGCCGGTGACGACAATGGTCAAGATCTAACTCCGTTTGCAATCAGCTAAAGATCATGGATGAACCATAGACGGTCTTGAGCCTGACGCAATTCAGGCCGATGGTCTCGACTATACCGATCGACTTAAGGAGGCTCTCATGCGCCCTGTCTGGATTTACGCCCTTGTCCTGTCAACGCTTGGTGCTGGCATTGCGGCAACCCCGCTTTCAGCCCGTGCACCAGCCCGCGCCCAAGCGGATCTTAAGGATGCGTCTGGCAAGAGTGTCGGCCGCGCTGATGTTCGCCAATCCACCGATGGCTTATGGGTGACGGTGCGCGCCTCCGGCCTGACACCGGGCGCGCATGGCATTCATGTCCACGCCATTGGCGCCTGTACCGCCCCCGACTTCACTTCAGCGGGCCCGCATTGGAATCCGGATGGCCACCAGCACGGGCGCAAAAACCCCAATGGGGCCCATGCTGGGGATGCGCCCAATATCGTGGCGAATGCCAAAGGCCGAGGGAGCTTGAAAGTTTGGTTGGGGGCTGGGCTTTTGACCGGCGGCCCGCAAGCGCTGCTGGACACCGATGGCGCAGCGGTTGTCATCCACGCGGATCCTGATGATGAGATGACCGACCCGTCGGGCAAGAGCGGCAAGCGGATTGTGTGTGGCGTGCTGACCGCCCGCTGAGCCACGATCCGGGTTGGGGGATAAGCTAGAGCTTTTCCCCCAGCGCCCGGGCGCGGTCCAAAAGGCTGGCCTCCAAGCCGGGCACATGGCGCAGGGCAACAAGGATCGCGGCAAGGATGATCGGCATAACCGCCAGCGTCCCCATCAACGAGAGCCGCAGGTCGCCGCTGACGTCGCTGGTCAGCCCGACGATATACGGGCCAAGCCCCAAGCCCAAAATGGTTGTGCCGAGAAAGAAGACCGCGGTCGCCGTCCCCCGCATCCGGGGCAGAACAAGGTCTTGCACGCTTGCCGCGCACGGCCCCAGCCACATGATGTGCAAAAACATATTGAGCCCCGACCAAGCATAAAAGGCAAAGGTGCTTGTCGCTGTATAGGCCGCAAAGATGGTGAGGGTGGAGCCAATGGCCGCCGCCAGCATCACAATCATCCGCCCGCCGGGATGAAACCGCCGAAGCCAATCGCCCAAGACGCCGCCCAAGCTTGCCCCGAGGCCGCCACAGGCTGCGGTGAGCAAGCCCAGCGTCAGGCCGCCTTCCGGGCCAACAGCAAATTGGCCCTTGGCATACAGAAAGATGAACGGGGACAGGCCATAGCTGATATAGGACATTAATCCGCCGGCAAGGGTCAGCCCGATAAAGCCGGGATTGGCAATCAAGGCGTAGCTGACCGGATCGCGCAGGCGGATTGTCTGCACCCAGCTGCCAACACAATAAAGGCCCGTCGCCAGCGCGACCCATTGGACCATGTTGGTTGTTACCGATACGCCAGCGATCTGTCCGACCACTGCCCGCTTTTCCGGGGCCAGCAGCGCATCGGTTGCGGCAACAACCAGAAGGGTTGCGACAAGCAGGGCCACGAATAAGACAAGATTAACAATCAGCGCCCGTCCTTGAGGATCGCGCCGCGCAAGGCCCCGCCAGTTCCAAGGCGGCAACATGGCCGCAAATTCAGCCAGCACCGCCTTGACGGGCTGGGCGCTTCCCGGCGTAGGCAGGCCATCAATCGCGCCCCGAACGGGCTCTTTGACTGTAAAGAACATCAACAGGGCCAAAAAAATGCCCGGCACGCCGAAGGCCAGATAGGTCGCCTGCCAGCCCGTCAGGCCCAAGGGCGCCGTTTCAGCGGTATAATGGGCCTGCCAATAGCGGATGACTTCGGCACCAAAGATCAGCGAGGCGCCGCTGC
The DNA here is from genome assembly GCA_024645025.1 of Sphingomonadaceae bacterium. Classification (GTDB taxonomy): domain Bacteria; phylum Pseudomonadota; class Alphaproteobacteria; order Sphingomonadales; family Sphingomonadaceae; genus Aquisediminimonas. The sequence goes on along the minus strand of JAHEGQ010000109.1, from coordinate 17,653 downwards.
CGATATAAATACCACTGGAATACAGCGCAAGAACGGTCGCGCGCACCGATTTGGGGAAATAATCCTGCAGCAACGAATAAGAGGCAGGCGACGCGCTGGCTTCGCCCACGCCCACGCCAATCCGGGCCGCACCCAATTGACCAAAGGTCGATGTAAAGCCTGATAAGGCCGTCATGCTTGACCAGAAGAGCAATCCGATCGAAATCGTTCGCACCCGGTTCCAGCCATCGGCCAATTTGGCAAGCGGCAGGCCGAAAACGGCGTAAAACAGCGCAAAGGCGGTGCCGAACAAAAGGCCGATCTGGGCATCGGAAACACCCATATCTTCCTTTAAATAGGGCGCGATGATCGTAACGACCTGCCGATCCAGAAAATTGACGGCATAAATAACCATTAACAACGCGAGCACATAAATGCGGTAAGCCTTGGCCGCCATCTCATCTCTCCCCCGTTTTGCCAGACCTTACCGCGAAGTGGGCGGGATCAAAGGAAAAAGCGCGCATGGCACCAGTCTGTCGTGTTTTGCTTGAATTTCTGCGCCAGCCACACGATATTTCCATCATTCGGCTATCCCGCCGATAAACTGGAGTGTTTACCAATGGCCAATTGGTCTGATCCTCGCACGGCAGATGCCGCGACCATCTCGGTCGGCGAACGCAGCGCCGCCTATGACGCGGGTCTGCGGTCCTATATGCTATCCGTTTATAACTATATGACGTCGGGCGTTTTGCTGACGGGCATTGTCGCCCTGTTGTTCGCTTCGTCTGGCGCGGCGCAAGACATCATGTTTGGCCCGGGCCTGTTGAAGTGGGTGATCGTCTTTTCCCCGCTGGCCTTTATTCTGGTGATGAATTTCGGCCTTAATCGGATGACGACCTTTGGGTTGCAGATGAGCTTTTGGGGCTTTGCAACCGCGATGGGCCTGTCCATGTCGACGATCTTCCTTGTCTACACCGGCACGTCGATTGCGCAGACCTTCTTTGCGACATCTGCGGCGTTCGCCGGGTTGAGCCTGTTTGGCTATACGACCAAGCGGAACCTCTCGGGCTTGGGCAGCTTCCTGGTGATGGGCGTGGTCGGCCTTTTGGTTGCCTCGCTTCTCAACCTCTGGTTGCAATCCGGTCCGTTCCAGATGGCGATCAGCGCGATTGGCGTCCTGATCTTTGCCGGCCTGACGGCCTATGACACACAGCGCATCAAATCGATGTATGGCTATGTCGCGGGTTCCGACATGGTCGGTAAGACCGCGATCATGGGCGCGCTGTCGCTCTATCTGGACTTTGTGAATATGTTCCAGTTCCTGCTGAGCTTCATGGGCCAGCGCGACTGAAGCACAAACGGGTAACGTAAAAGGAAAGGCCCGGGGCGCTGCCTCGGGCCTTTTTATTTTATGCGCCACTTGGAAAGCATAGTTTGCGTCTTATCTCAACAGCTGGGGAAGGGGTTGAGACAGGAGTAAACTATGAAGCGATCAACCCTGACAATGTTGTG
>JAHEGQ010000109.1:0-16152 GCA_024645025.1 Sphingomonadaceae bacterium | reverse complement strand
GCAGCGGCAGGCCAAGGACGATCTCAGGCGACACAAGCCTGTCCTGCCGTGACAGAACAGCAAGTGGCAGCGCAATTTGCCCGCTTTAACGCGGCTTGGGCCACGAAAGATCCAGCCAAAGTTACGCGCCTTTTTACAGAGAATGCCGTGCTGTTGCCGACAGTTTCAAACACGCCTCGGACCAACCCAGCCGCCATTCATGATTATTTCGCCAGCTTTTTGAAGAGCAGTCCAACTGCGTCCATCAACAGCAGCACGATCAAGATCGATTGTAAGACAGCAGCACGGCTTGGGACTTGGACGGTAACGCTGACCAACCCTGAAACTGGCGTCAAGACCGACGTCAAAGCCCGCTATTCATTTATTTATCGCTATGTGAATGGGGATTGGAAGATCGACCATCTCCATTCATCGATGATGCCCGAGATGGCGCCTTAGGCCGCAAACAGCGCCGTCCTTTCCGCCGCCGCGAGGCGTGGCGGGAAGGACGGGCTTGTCGTCAGGCCTTGGCCTTGGCGCTGGTCTTACCGCCCTTCTTGCCCTTTTTGGGGGCCGCGGGGACGATTTCAAACGCCAGCGCATTGTCCTTCAGGCGCACATTGACCTCACCGCCATGGACCAGCTTGCCGAACAGCAATTCTTCGGCCAGCGGCTGCTTGATCTTTTCCTGAATGAGACGGCCCATCGGGCGCGCGCCATAGAGCTTGTCATAGCCCCGCTCGGTCAGCCAATCGCGTGCCGCGCTGTCGAGCTTGATGTGCACATCGCGGTCCGCCAATTGCAGTTCGAGCTGCAGGATGAACTTTTCGACCACGCGCGACACGACCTGCGGCGGCAAATAGCCAAAAGGCACAATCGCATCCAGCCGGTTGCGGAATTCCGGCGTGAACATCTTTTTCACGGCTTCCTCACCCGCATCCTCGCGGCTGATATTGCCAAAGCCGATGCCTTCCCTTGCCATGTCGGACGCGCCGGCATTGGTGGTCATGATCAGGATGACATTGCGGAAGTCCACGGTCTTGCCGTGATGGTCGGTGAGGCGGCCATTATCCATGACCTGCAACAGGATGTTGAACAGGTCGGGATGCGCCTTTTCGATTTCATCGAGCAGCAATACGCAATGCGGCTGTTGGTCGACGGCATCGGTCAACAACCCACCCTGATCATAACCGACATAGCCCGGCGGCGCGCCGATCAGGCGGCTGACGGAATGGCGTTCCATATATTCTGACATATCGAAGCGTTGCAGCGGAATGCCCAAAAGCGTCGCCAATTGGCGGGCAACCTCTGTCTTGCCGACGCCGGTTGGGCCCGAGAACAGATAATTGCCAATCGGCTTGTCGGGATCGCGCAGGCCCGCCCGGCTGAGCTTGATCGCGCTGGCCAGCACCTCAATCGCGACGTCTTGACCAAAGACAACGCGCTTCAGATCCGCATCCAGCGTTTCCAGCGTTTTCTTGTCATCGCTCGACACAGACTTGGGTGGGATGCGTGCCATGGTCGCAATCACCTGCTCAATTTCCTTGGCCGTGATCGTCTTTTTCCGGCGGTTGGCGGGCACCAGCATTTGCATGGCACCGACCTCGTCAATCACGTCGATCGCCTTATCCGGCAGCTTGCGATCATTGATGTACCGCGCCGAAAGTTCGACGGCGGACTTGATCGCTTCGGGCGTGTATTTGACCTTGTGATGGTCTTCAAAGGCCGAGCGCAGGCCGGTCAGGATCTTGATCGTGTCTTCAATCGTCGGTTCGTTGACGTCGATCTTTTGGAAGCGGCGCAAGAGCGCCCGATCTTTTTCAAAATGGTTGCGGAATTCCTTATAGGTCGTCGACCCGATGCAGCGGATCGCGCCGCCCGACAGCGCGGGCTTTAAGAGGTTGGACGCGTCCATCGCCCCGCCCGAGGTTGCCCCTGCGCCGATGACGGTGTGAATCTCATCAATGAACAAGATCGCATGGGGCAGCTTTTCCAGTTCATTGACCACGGCTTTCAGCCGCTCTTCAAAGTCGCCGCGATAACGTGTGCCCGCCAAGAGCGCACCCATATCCAGCGAATAGATGACGGCATCTTTCAAGACATCGGGCACATCGCCTTCGATGATCTTGCGCGCCAGTCCTTCGGCAATCGCGGTTTTGCCGACACCCGGCTCCCCGACATAAAGCGGATTATTCTTGGAGCGGCGGCACAGGATCTGCACGGTACGGTCCACTTCCGGCCCGCGTCCAATGAGCGGATCAACCTTGCCGATCTTGGCCTTTTCATTGAGATCAACGCAGAATTGTTTCAGCGCCGATTCCTGCTTTGCGCCCTTGCTGTCGCTGGACTGTTTGCTGTCCTCGCGGTCTTCGGTGCCTTCGGGCGCGCTGGCTTCGCTGCTCTCGCCGGCCTTACCGACCCCGTGGCTGATATAGCTGACGGCGTCCAATCGGCTCATATCCTGTTGCTGCAGGAAATAGACGGCATAGCTTTCCCGTTCGGAAAACAGGGCGACCAGTACATTCGCGCCCGTCACTTCATCCCGGCCCGAGGATTGGACATGAAGGATGGCGCGTTGGACGACGCGCTGAAAGCCGCTGGTCGGCGAGGGATCAGATTCGCCCTCGATCCGCAGCGATTCCAATTCGCTGTCCAGATAATGAGTGACGGTGTCCCGCAATTCACCCGTATCGACGCCACAGGCCGCCATCACCTTGGCGGCATGGTCATCATCGATCAGCGCCAGAAGCAGATGCTCCAGCGTTGCATATTCGTGTTTGCGGCTTGCCGCTGCCGCGAGGGCATTGTGCAGGGTCGCTTCCAGTTCACGGGCAAAAGACGGCATTCAAACGCTCCTTATACCCTTCATGTCGGGTGCGCCCGCCCCGAGATCAAGCCCTGACCTTTGGTCTGTCACTTTCGGAACAGGGCATCGGCGCACGCCCTGACCTTAACGGCACTGTGAAGCTTTTCCTGAATACGCGCCATTTCAGTCTGTAGCGCGGCCTGCCGGGCCTCCAATTCCTCCACGGAAAAAGGGTCCAGATCCTGACGCATTAATTGCACCAGTGGATCGGCGGGATATTTGGCGAATAACTCATCCAGGTCCATAGCTTCAGCGTCTCGCGGACACGCCGCGAAGTCAAGCGGGCGTCGCCACCAAAAACGCTGTTTCGTTGACCATCGCGGCTCTTGCCCCCTAAAACCTGTGCATAAGGGAGATTTTATGCCGCTGCCCAAGACCATGATCTGCATCGACCCCGCCGAAGCCGGTGGCCCCGAGGTCCTTCAACCTGTCACCCGTCCGGTGCCTGTGCCTGCCGCTGGCGAGGTGCTGATCCGTGTTGCAGCAGCGGGCGTCAACCGCCCGGATGTGCTGCAGAGGCGTGGTATGTATCCCCCGCCGCCGGGTGCCCCCAGCATTCCGGGGTTGGAAGTCGCCGGTGAGATTGTCGCGATTGGCAGCGGCGTTCTTGCCGACCAGATCGGCCGCAAGGTCTGCGCGCTGGTGGGGGGGGGCGGCTATGCCGAATATTGTGTGGCCCCGGTTGAACAATGCCTGCCCGTGCCCGATGGCCTTTCAATGGCGCAAGCGGCCGCGCTGCCTGAGACCCTGTTTACCGTGTGGACCAACGTCTTTCAGCGCGGGCGCGCACAGGCGGGTGAGACGATCCTGATCCATGGCGGCACAAGCGGCATTGGCACCATGGCGATCGCGCTTGCCAAGCTGTTTGGCCTGACGGTGATCGTCACTTGCGGTGCGGACGACAAATGTGCCGCCGCCCGCGATTTGGGGGCCGACCATGCGCTGAACTATGCCACCACCGATTTTGTCGAGGGCGTGAAGGCGGCGACGGGCGGCGCGGGCGTCGATCTGGTGCTGGATATGGTGGGCGGCGATTATGTGCCCCGCAATCTGGCCTGTCTGAAGGAAGATGGCCGCCATGTCACGATTGCGGTCCAACGCGGCATGACAGCGGAAATCAATATTGCCGCGCTGATGGTGCGCCGCCTGACAATGACGGGGTCGACGCTGCGGCCGCGACCCGTGAGCTTCAAGGCGCAGGTCGCCCAAGACCTGTTGCGCCATGTTTGGCCGCTTGTCGTCGAAGGGAAGCTGCGTCCGGTGATGGACCACAGCTTCCCCTTGGCGCAGGCCGCCGACGCGCACGCCCGCATGGAAGCGGGCACGCATATCGGCAAGATCGTGCTGATCCCCTGACCGCGCGACGCGCCCGGCTTTGGCGTTAAAGCCGGGCGTCCTGCAGGCGCTTGGCCTTGTTGCGGATCATGCTGGGCATGAAGCGCGCGATCATCGCCAATTGCCGGGCCGTTTTGCCAACCAGCGTATGGACCTTCTTGCCATCCACGGCATCCCAAGCAGCTTGGGCCACCAATTCGACCGGCGAGATTTCAAAGCCCGCTTCTGCCAGCGTTTCGCGCGGCGGGCGGTTGGACCCAGAGGAAATGCTGTCAAGGATTGGCGTGTCGATAAAGCTGGGCATCAGGCTGCGCACCTTGATGCCATGCGGGGCCCATTCGATGTCCAGCGCCTCGGTGAGCCCGCGCACGCCAAATTTGGTTGCGGCATACACAGCAAGCCCGCCGGACCCATAAAGCCCGGCTGCCGAACAGGTGTTGAGCAGGCATGACCCCGGCGTTTTTGCCAGATAGTCAAAGGCCGCCTCGGCCCCGCGCACCACGCCCTTCAAGTTGACATCAAGCATCAGATCATGGTCGGCCGGCGTCACATCGGTGAAGGGGCCGCCCCGGCCAATGCCCGCATTGTTGAACAATACGTCCAACCGGCCGCCGGAGTCCTTCCAAAAGGCAGCAAGGGCCGCCTCCCATTGCTTGCCATCACGCACATCCAGATCATAGACCGCGCTTTGGCTGGCAGGCAGCATCTTTTGGGTTTCTGCCATCCCGGCGCGGTTGATGTCGGCCAAACCGACGAACCAGCCCTTATTGGCAAAATGCACGGCAACCGCGCGGCCAATGCCCGATGCGCCCCCGGTAATGAAGATTGCTTTGCGTGCGGCCATTTCACATCCCCTCTCTTCTCATGTAAGATGCCTCCTAATCCACGACGCCACCAACGCAATGCGTAAAATTTCGGAGGACGCGCGCGACCATGACGCTTGAAACCGACCTGCTGGCCGCACTGCGCGGCATCGCGACCGACCCGGCCGCGCGCGGCTTGATGGACGATGCGGCAGTTTTGGCGGACCTTGTGGTGACCCATGACATGATTGTGGAGGGCGTGCATTTTCTGCCAGAGGACCCACCGCAAGACATTGCGTGGAAACTGGTCGCGGTCAATCTGTCGGACTTGGCGGCCAAGGGTGCCCAGCCTTTGGGTGTGCTGACGGGCATGGGCCTGCGGCAAGACGCCGCTTGGAACGCCGCCTTTATTGAAGGGTTGAGCATCGCCCTTGCCGATCTGGGCGTGCCGCTGCTGGGCGGAGATACAGTGGCGATGCCAGCGGGCGCACCGCGCACCTTGGGGTTGACGGCCATCGGTCGGGCGGCAGGGCCTGTCCCCTCCCGCATGGGGGGCGATGTGGGCGATGGCCTGTATGTGGCGGGCGTGATTGGGGATGCAGGGCTGGGTCTGGCCATTGCCCAAGGCCAGATCAAAGGCCCGGCCAGCCTGTTGGCCGCCTATCGCCGCCCCCGGCCACTGGTGGAGATGGGCCGGGCCCTGGCGGGTCAGGTTACCGCGATGATGGACATATCGGACGGCCTTTTGATCGATGCGATGCGGTTGGCGGAGGCCAGCGGGGCAGGGCTCTCCATCGATCTGGACGCGATCCCGATGTCGGCGGCCGCGCTGCAATTTGGCAGCGACCGCGCCGCCCGGCTGCGCGCGGCAACCGCCGGGGATGATTATGCCTTGCTGTTCACATCCGCCCTGCCGTTGCGCAATCTGCCCAGCCGCCCGCACCGGATTGGCCAGCTTGTCCGGCAGCCGGGACTGCACCTGCACGATAGCGACGGCCCCGTTCCCCTGCCCGATCGGCTGGGCTGGTTGCACCAGGGATAACCCCCAAGACTTGCGTTCGCGACTCGGACGCTTCATACGGCTTCGCGACCCCGCGGTCTGACCCCAAAAAGGTCAGGTCCGGGATGTTGAACCAGTATGGGAAGGGGGATAACCCTGATGATTGTTCAATTGGCTATTGCTTTTGGCCTGCTCGCGATCGTGTACGGTTTCGTCACGAGCCGGCAGGTGCTCGGCGCGAGTGCCGGCAACGAAAAAATGCAGGAAATCGCAGGCGCGATCCAAGAAGGCGCACAAGCCTATCTGGGCCGCCAATATCGCACTATCGCGATGGTGGGCGTGGTTGTTGCCGCGCTTGTTTTCTATTTTCTGGGCGGCGTTTCGGCGATCGGCTTCCTGATCGGGGCCGTGCTGTCGGGGGTGGCCGGTTATATCGGGATGAACATCTCGGTCCGCGCCAACGTCCGCACAGCGGCAGCGGCACAGACCGGGCTTCAGGCCGGGTTGACCATGGCGTTCCGCGCGGGCGCGATCACCGGCCTTTTGGTCGCGGGTCTTGCGCTGCTCGCAATTGCCGTGTTCTTCTATTACCTCGTCTATATGGCGGGCCATGCGCCGGATGACCGTCTGGTCGTTGACGCGCTGGTGGCGCTGGCCTTTGGCGCGTCGCTGATTTCGATCTTCGCGCGTTTGGGTGGGGGCATCTTCACCAAGGCGGCGGACGTTGGTGCTGACCTTGTTGGCAAGGTGGAAGCGGGCATCCCGGAAGACGATCCTCGCAACCCGGCCGTGATCGCGGACAATGTCGGTGACAATGTCGGCGACTGTGCGGGCATGGCGGCAGACTTGTTCGAAACCTATGTCGTGACCGTGGGCGCTACGATGGTGCTCATCGCATTGCTCGTCAAAGGCGCGGGCGACATGCTTTTGCCGCTGATGAGCTTGCCGCTCTTGATTGGCGGCGTTTGCGTGCTGACGTCGATCATCGGCACCTATTTCGTCCGTCTGGGCAGCTCCAACAGCATCATGGGTGCGATGTACAAGGGCTTCCTTGTGACCGCCATCCTGTCCATTCCGGCGATTTGGTTCGCCACCAGCTATGCGCTGGGCGGTATGGAAAACCTGATCGGTGCGAATGTTGATGGCACAGGTGGCTTTACCGGCCGCACGCTGTTCTATTGCGCGCTGCTGGGTCTGGTGGTGACGGGCCTGATCGTCTGGATCACCGAATATTACACCAGCACCAGCTATCGCCCGGTTCGGTCGATCGCCAAGGCATCGGAAACGGGCCATGGCACCAACGTCATTCAGGGTCTGGCGATCAGCCTTGAAGCAACGGCGCTGCCGACGCTTGTCATCTGCGGCGGCATCATTGTGGCCTATCAGTTGGCGGGCCTGATCGGCATCGCCTTTGCGGCCACCGCAATGCTGGCCCTGGCCGGCATGGTTGTCGCGCTGGATGCCTATGGTCCTGTCACCGATAATGCCGGCGGCATTGCCGAAATGGCGGGTCTGGACGATTCGGTGCGTGAAAAGACCGACGCGCTTGACGCCGTGGGCAACACGACCAAGGCTGTCACCAAGGGCTATGCCATCGGTTCAGCGGGCTTGGCCGCGCTGGTGCTGTTTGCCGCCTATACGACCGATCTGGAACATTACTTCCCGGATCTCGCGGTCGATTTCAGCCTGAAGAACCCCTATGTCATCGTCGGCCTGCTCTTGGGGGCCTTGCTCCCCTATCTGTTCGGCGCGATGGGGATGACGGCGGTTGGCCGTGCCGCTGGTGACGTTGTCAAGGACGTGCGCGACCAGTTCGCAAACGACAAGGGCATCATGAAGGGCACAAGCCGCCCCAATTATGCCCGCACCGTTGACCTGGTGACCAAGGCTGCGATCAAGGAAATGGTGATCCCGTCGCTCTTGCCGGTCTTGGCGCCGGTTGCGGTGTATTTCGGGATCATGGCCGTTGCCGGTCAGGCAAATGGCTTTGCAGCGCTTGGTGCGCTTCTTCTCGGCGTCATCGTCAGCGGGCTGTTCGTCGCGCTGTCCATGACCTCGGGCGGCGGTGCCTGGGACAATGCCAAGAAGTACATCGAAGACGGCCATCACGGCGGCAAGGGCAGCGAAGCCCATAAGGCCGCAGTGACCGGCGACACCGTGGGCGATCCCTATAAGGACACCGCGGGTCCGGCTGTGAACCCGATGATCAAGATCACCAACATTGTGGCCCTGCTGCTTCTGGCAGCGCTCTATCACGCCGCGATGTAAGGTCTTTTTGATCTTCTAAAAAAGGACAACCCCGTCCGGCCCGGTGCCGGGCGGGGTTTTCTTTTGGGGGCGGGCAGGAACGCTGCTCCCCCCGCCCCCACAAGAACCTTCCCTTTTCGTCAATTGCGGTTTAAGGACGCGGCCAGTCCTCTTCACCAACACCCAAGGAATTGCATGGCTAAGGAAGAACTTCTCGAGATGCGCGGCACGGTTGTCGAGCTGCTGCCCAATGCGATGTTTCGCGTAAAGCTTGAGAACGACCATGAAATCCTTGGCCACACGGCCGGCAAGATGCGCAAGAACCGCATCCGCGTGCTGGTGGGCGATGATGTGTTGGTGGAACTGACGCCCTATGATTTGACCAAGGGCCGCATCACTTATCGCTTTAAGTGACGTAGGCGGGCCCGGCCCCGTGACGTTCAACCCCCCTTCGTTCATCCTTGCTTCTGCCTCGCCCCGCAGGCTGGACCTGTTGGCGCGTCTGGGGGTGGTGCCATCGGCGGTGGACCCAGCCGATTGCGATGAAACCCCCGATAAGGCGGAAGCGCCCTTGGCCTATGCCAAGCGCATCGCAGCGCAAAAGGCTGCGCTGGTCGCGGCACGGCATCCCGGTGCGGTGGTGCTGGCGGCAGATACCGTGGTGGCCGCGGGCCGTCGCATCTTGGGCAAGGCCGAAAGCGCAGAGGATGTCCGCGCCTGTCTGACGCTGCTGTCGGGCCGCCGCCACCGGGTCCATTCTGCGGTAACGGTGATCGACGCGACCGGCACCGCGCGGCACCGGCTGTCCACCAGCATTCTGGCGTTCAAGCCGCTTGGGCCAGCCGAAATTGAGGCTTATGCCCAAGGTGGCGAAGGGCTGGGCAAGGCGGGCGGTTATGCCGTGCAGGGCTATGCCGAGGCCTTTGTGCGCACGCTGATGGGATCGCATTCGGGCGTGATGGGCCTGCCCTTGTTTGAAACCCGCGCGCTGTTGATCGCGGCGGGCCTATTGCCGCGGTGATGCGCACCCTGATCTGGGATCCGGCACCCGGTGAAACGCGGTGCCTGTTGCTGGAAGATGGGGCGCCCGTTGAACTTCATCTGTTGCGCACGGCGCGCGACGGCGCGACGGCGCGGCCCGGCGCGGTACTAGAGGCGCGGCTGGTTTCGCGCTTGGGCAATGGCCGAGGGCTTGCGGTGCTGGATAGCGGGGAAGAGGTCTTGCTCCATCCCGTCCCCCCCGGGCCAGAAGGCCGCACCCTACCCATCGTCATCACCCGGCCCCGTCTGCCCGAACCCGGCCAATGGAAACGCGCGCTTGCCCGCCCGGCCACCGATGTTGAAGAGGGGCCGGTAGGGGCCGAGCAGTCGCTTCTTGCCGCCGCGGATGAATTGCTGTGCGCGATGGCAACCGATGCGCCGCTGGCGCCGGCCTGCCCCGTTCGGGTGGATGCCGATGCGGTGGCTGAAGCCGATCTGGAGGGCCTGTTGGATCAGGCGCGCACCGGGCTGGTCCCCTTTGCGGGCGGCGCGCTGTCGATTGAACGGACGCGCGCGATGACGATCATCGACGTTGATGGCAACCTCGCCCCCTTGGCGCTGAACCTGGCAGCGGCGCAGGCGATTGGCCGGGTGCTGCGGCTGTTCCAGATCACCGGGCCCATTGGCGTGGATTTTGTGGGGATGGCCAACCGGGCCGACCGGCAAGCCGTGGACGCGGCCTTGGCGGGGGCCTGTGCGCCCTTGGGCGGCCATGAACGCACCGCTATCAATGGCTTTGGCTTTGCCCAGATCGTGCGGCCCCGCACGGGCCCCTCCATCCCCGAAATGCTGTGCGGCACAACGCCGGGACACTTATCTGGCGAAAGTCAGGCGCTGGCGCTGTTACGCACAACGGCGCGGATGCCGGGCATTGGCCCGCGCATCATCACGGCCCGGCCCAAGGTGATTGACCTGATCCAGCGTTGGCCCGATCTGGTGGATGCTGTCGGTCGGATGACGGGCGCCGACATCAAGCTGGTTTGTGATCCGGCGATAAATGGCTATGGGCAAGTCCATGTCTCCCCAGCCTGACCTTAAGCCCGCGCGTTGCCCCCTGTGCCGAAAACCCGCCATGGCGGAACATCTGCCCTTTTGTTCGCGCGGCTGCAAAGACCGGGATCTTTTGAACTGGCTGGGCGAAACCTATCGCGTGCCTGCGCGCGTCGATGATGATGAACGGGATTCGGATTCGGGGCTGGACAGCGACGCCCAAGCTTGACTATAGGCCCGGCTCCAACATGGCGGGCCTGGCCCGCCAGATGCCCAGGTAGCTCAGTTGGTAGAGCAGCGGATTGAAAATCCGCGTGTCGGCGGTTCGATTCCGTCCCTGGGCACCATTTCCCGCTTTTTCTGGTTCCAAAGCCTGTCTCTGGCTTAGCCACGGCAATGCGTATGGTCGGCGGGTCGCTGGCGGGGCATCAACACGGCTTCTTGCCGAAAATTGGCCACGCAGCTGATCTCTCCCAGCCGGTCCAGCTGATCCGCGTCGGCAAACATTGCAAATTCGCGCATGAAGCGCGCGCCATCCTGCGCGATCAGGCAGCGCCCGCCATTGCTGTGCGTGCCCCAGAAGCGATCCACATAGCTGTGGGCGATGCTCTGAACCGCAAAATAGAAGAATGTCGTCAAGGCAACAAATACACCAAGCGACAATGGCAATATTCTTTTCACCGGCATAACACCTCCCTGAAAACATTAGTCAGGGCCGTGTTTTTAGAATTGTATAGATTTTACTTTTTAATCCTGAGTGGATCGGAAAGGAGGCATTCTGGACGTTTAGGTAATCATCACCTCAATCAGGCTCGGCCCCGGCAGCGCAAAGCTGTTTTGCAGCGCATCATCCAGATCCTGCCCGTCCGTCACGCGGACACCTGGCACGCCATGGCCTTGGGCAAGCGCAACGAAGTCCAGTCCGGTCAGGCTTGTGCCGACGGGGTTGTGCACCTGAAAGACGCGACCAAACTGCACCAGCGCATCATAGCCGCCATTGTTGACGATGATGAAGCTGATCGGCAGCCCCAGTTGCGCCGCTGTCCACAGGCCTTGAATGGCGTACATCGACGATCCGTCACCCAGTAGGCAGATGATGCGCGCGCCGGGTTGGCCCAGCGCCACGCCAATGGCGGCAGGCAGCCCATGGCCAAGGCCCCCGCTGGCTGTCGTGTAAAAACCTGATTCGCGCAGGATCGGCAGATGGTCATGCATCGGCGTGCGGCTGCCGGGGGATTCTTCCACAAGGATGCTGTCTTTGGGCCGATGGGCGGCGAGGCGTTGCATCAGGTAAATCTGCCCCAAAGGCACGGGTGCGGCGGCGGGTTGCGCTGGGCGCGGGCTGGGCGCCGCCCGCGCGACCGGCGCCGGGCCAGCCAGCAGATCATCCAGCGCGGCGCCAAGGCTGGAAACAATCGCCGTGCCCACGGGCACGCGGCTGGCGATGGCCGGATCATCCGCGATCAGGAAAAGCGTCGCCCCGTCCGGGACGATCGGGCCAACGCCTTCGACATGATAGGTAAAGGCCGGCGCCCCCAGCACAAGAATAAGGTCATGGCCCTGAAGTGCTGCCACAATCGGTTCGCGCCCCGCCGTCAAAAAGCCCTGAAAGAGGGGATGATCTTCTGGAAAGCCCGCACGTGCGGCCATCGGCGCGACAAAGACGCCAGCCTGATGGCGTTCCGCCAGCGCGACTGTTGCATCCCATGCGCCGTCGCGGTCGACGCCGGCCCCCACGACAAAGGCAGGGCGCTTGGCTGTGGCCAAGGCGGTGGCAAGTTCGGCCAGAAGGGCGGCATCGCCGCGCACGGTGCGGCTCATCCGGGTGGGGATGAGCGGGGCGCAAGGCCGGTCCCAATCATCCACGGGCACAGACACAAAGGTCGGCCCGCAAGGGGCCTGCATCGCGATATGATAGGCGCGCTGGATTGCGGCCGGCACGTCTTCGGCGCGCGCGGGCTCGACCGCCCATTTGACAAAGGGCTGCGGAAATTCCGTGGGCCGTTCGGCATAAAGAAACGGCTCATAGGGCAAAATGGACCGGGCCTGTTGGCCCGCCGTCACCACCAGCGGCGTTTGGTTGCGATAGGCTGTAAACAGGTTGCCCAGCGCATGGCCAACGCCGGCGGACGAGTGCAAATTGACAAAGGCGGCGTTGCGCGTGGCCTGCGCATAGCCATCCGCCATCCCCAGCACGACCGATTCCTGCAAGCCCAATATATATCGGAAATCATCTGGGAAATCGCGGAACATCGGCAGTTCGGTGGACCCCGGATTGCCAAAGATCGTCGTCATCCCCGTAGCCCGCAACAAGCGGATGGTTTCGTCGCGCACGGTGGTTGTCATGGGCTGTCTTTCCCTTCTGATGGGCCTGATGCCATGATGCGCCGCGAAGGGCCAGCGCCAAGCCCCGGGGCCGACCTAGGGTTTCGCCAAGCGCAAACGCGCCCTTGGTGTGGCCTTTCCGTTAGATCCGCTTTATACGACCGGCCATGCAGATACCCGGCCATATCGATCCTGTTCCCGTTTCCCGCGACACCGTGGCGCGCGCCGATGGCCGCCTTGACCTTGTTGGCCTGCCCCGGGACGAAATTCGCGCGGCGCTGGAAGCTGCCGGGCTGGACGTGCGTCAGGCCAAATTGCGCGCCAAGCAGATCTGGCACTGGATCTATAATCGCGGGGCGACCCGCTTTGCCGACATGACCGATATCGCCAAGGCCCAGCACCCTTGGCTGGAAGAGCGGTTTGTGATCGGTCGCCCGGAAGTGGTGGAGGCCCAAGTCTCGACCGATGGCACGCGCAAATGGCTGCTGCGTGCGCCCGATGCGCAAGATTATGAAATGGTCTTCATCCCCGATGCAGATCGGGGGACTTTGTGCGTTTCCAGCCAAGTGGGGTGCACGCTTAATTGCCGCTTCTGCCATACCGGCACGATGCGGCTGGTGCGCAACCTGACCACCCCGGAAATCGTCGGGCAGGTGATGCTGGCGCGCGATGCGCTGGGCGAATGGCCGTCCCAGCCCGAAGGGCGGATGCTGACCAATATCGTCATGATGGGCATGGGCGAGCCGCTGTATAATTTTGACAATGTCCGCGACGCGCTGAAGATCGTGATGGATGGCGATGGGCTGGCCCTGTCCAAGCGGCGCATCACGCTATCGACATCGGGCGTTGTGCCGATGATGGCGCGCGCCGGGCAGGAAATTGGGGTTAATCTGGCGGTCTCGCTCCACGCGGTCACCAAAGAGGTGCGGGATGAGATTGTGCCGATCAACCGCAAATATGGCATTGAGGAATTGTTGCAGGCCTGTGCCGATTATCCGGGGGCCAATAATGCGCGGCGCATCACCTTTGAATATGTGATGCTGAAGGATAAGAATGACAGCGATGCCGATGCGCATGAATTGGTGCGGCTGATCCGCAAATATAAGCTGCCCGCCAAGGTGAACCTGATCCCCTTCAACCCGTGGCCCGGCGCGCCCTATGACACCTCGACGCCGGAACGGGTGCAGCGTTTTTCCGACATTGTCTTTCAAGCCGGGATTTCGGCCCCCGTCCGCACGCCGCGCGGGCGCGACATTGATGCGGCCTGCGGCCAGTTGAAAACCAGTGCAGAGCGCAAGTCGCGCGCAGAGCTGGACCGGCTGGCGGAAGAAAAGCTCGCCGCTTTGGGGTAAGGGCGTTCCGCCCCTAACGGATGCTTGAAGACGGTCCCTCGACTTTGCTCGGGACGAACGGGCGACCTTCTATTGACCGGCAATCGCTTGCCCGGCGGCGACGCCGCTGGCCCAGGCCCATTGGAAGTTATAGCCGCCCAGCCAGCCGGTGACGTCCACCGCTTCCCCAATGGCGTAAAGGCCCGGCACCTTGGTTGCGGCCAGCGTGCGTTGGGACAGCTCGGCCGTGCTGATCCCGCCTGCTGTGACTTCGGCCTTGGCATAGTCTTCGGTGCCATTGGGCAGGAAGGCCCAGCGCCGCAGCCGCGTTTGGATGTCGCGCAGCAGCACGTCTTTGATGTCCCCCAGCGGAATGAGCCCCCAATTACTGTCATTGCCGCTTAACCGTTCGGCCAGCGCCAGCGCCAGCCGATCCGGCAAGCGGGTCGCAATGGCACCCTTCAACGTGGCCTTGGGCTTGTCGCGCTTCAGCTGGATCAGCCAGTCGGGGTCGGCCGATGGTGCAAAATCAATCTCCACGGGCGTGCCATGTCGCCAATAAGAGGAGATTTGGAGGATCGCTGGGCCAGACAGGCCGCGATGGGTGAACAGCGCCGCTTCTTGAAAGCGTGTCTTATCGGTGCGGGCCTCGACTTCGGCCGAGACGCCCGACAGATCGCGAAACAGCACATCCGCCCCACCCAAGGTCAACGGAACAAGGGCGGGCCGGGGCTCTACCACCTTCAGGCCAAAGCGGCGCGCAATGTCATAGGCGATGCCCGTGGCGCCCATTTTGGGGATGGACGGCCCGCCCGTCGCGATCACCAGTGATCGCGCTGAGGCGCCGGCGACATGGAACAGCCCATCGCGGTGGTTGATGTCGCCCAAGGTCGTCCCCAGCCGGATGTCGACGCCGCCTTTTGCGCATTCCGTCAGCAAAAGGTCGACAATCTGCTGGGCCGACCCATCGCAGAACAACTGGCCCAGCGTCTTTTCGTGCCAGGCAATGCCATAGCGATCGACAAGCGCGATAAAATCCCGGGGGCGATAGCGGCCCAGCGCGGATTTGGCGAAATGTGGATTGGCGCTGAGATAGCGGTCCGCCGTCACGCCCATATTGGTAAAATTGCAGCGGCCGCCGCCGGAAATCAGGATCTTCTTGCCCGGTGTATCGGCATGATCGAGGACAAGAACACGCGCGCCAGCCTGTCCGGCGGTTGCGGCACACATCAGGCCGGCTCCGCCCGCGCCAAGGATGATTGCGTCATAAGGGGCAGAGGTCATGCCGCTGCCCTAGTCGATCCTGCGCGCAAGGACAAATGGCCAGCACCGCCAGCGGTGCTGCGCGGGCTGGCCGGGGGTCGCGCCTTAATGCCCGGCGTGGGGATCCTGTTTGGCGCCGCGCAGTTTCGGCATGGCGGCGCGGCGTTCTTCCGGGGTGATGGAGCCGTCCTTATTGGCATCCACCTTGTCGAAACTCGATAAAGCAGCGGCGTTCGCTTCCGCCAGCGTGACCTTGCCGTCCTTATTGGTGTCAGCCATCTCGAACATCCGGTCTTCATGGGCGGGCATCGGGTGGTGCATCATGCCGCCGTCCATCTTGGCATCGGTGGCCTTGCCGTCGCCCATCTTTTCGTGGCCGGGACCGCCCATGCTGGCCAGATGGGCGTCAAATTCGGCGCGGCTGACCATGCCATCCTTATTGACATCCATCATCCCAAACATCTTATCGGCCATTGCCTTGCGCATCGCCTCGCGGGCTGCGGCGGCCTCTTCTGGGGTAACGACGCCGTCCTTATTGGCATCCATCGCGGCAAAGCGCGCCTTGACATCAGCCTCCACTGCGCCGCGCGTCAGGGGGGCTGCTATCTTCTCTTGCATCCCTCCCGGCATCGGCTGGGCCAGAAGCGGAGTTGTGATCATCAGGCCAAGGCCCGCGGCGATTAGGGTCGGTTTCATACAGGGCGTCTCCATCTGTGTAGGGGCCAAGCTAGGGCGGCACACCTGACCAGAGAATGAACGGCCAAGCCTCTGTCCGGCGACATGATTGCTCTTGCCTGCCTTATGCGCTAAGGCGGGTTAGGCCCCGGTTGATGCGCGGACACGCTGTCCCCGCCCGCCGGGGCGTTGCGCTTTTTAATGACTTAACCGACGTCAGGACTGCCACATGAACCGTCGCCGCCAGATCTACGAAGGCAAGGCCAAGATCCTTTACGAAGGTCCAGAGCCGGGTAC
>JAHEGQ010000141.1 GCA_024645025.1 Sphingomonadaceae bacterium | reverse complement strand
ATCGTCAACCATGTGCCCGAGCCCAAGGCCAATGAAGATGGCCCGTTCAAATTCCTCGTCACGCTTCTGGATCGCGACAATTTCCTTGGCCGCATCCTGACCGGGCGCATCGACAGCGGGACGCTGAAGGTCAATATGCCGATCCACGCGCTGGATCAGGATGGCAGTGTGATTGAACAAGGCCGCGCGTCCAAGATTCTGGCGTTCCGTGGCCTGGAACGCGTGCCGGTGGAAGAAGCCAAAGCCGGCGACATCGTCTCCATCGCCGGTCTGACCACCGCGACGGTTGCCAACACCATCGCCGACACCGGCGTTACAGAGCCGATTGCCGCCCAGCCGATCGACCCGCCGACGCTGTCCATGCGCTTTGCGGTGAATGATTCGCCGATGGCCGGCCGCGAAGGCACCAAGGTGACGAGCCGCATGATCCGCGATCGTTTGTTCCGCGAAGCCGAATCGAACGTTGCCATCCGCGTGACCGAAAGCGCCGACAAGGACAGCTTTGAAGTCGCCGGGCGCGGTGAACTTCAGTTGGGCGTGTTGATTGAAACCATGCGCCGTGAAGGCTTTGAACTGGGCATTTCGCGCCCGCGCGTGCTGTTCCGTGAAGAAAATGGCCAGCGCACAGAGCCTTATGAAACCGTCGTCATCGATGTGGATGAGGAATATTCGGGCACGGTCATCGACAAGATGAACATCCGCAAAGCGGAAATGACCGATATGCGCCCCTCCGGTGGTGGCAAGACACGCATCACCTTTTCAGCGCCATCGCGCGGCCTGATTGGCTATCATGGCGAATTCCTATCCGACACGCGCGGCACGGGCATCATGAACCGCCTGTTCGAAAAATATGGGCCGCATAAAGGCCCGATCGAAGGCCGCAAGAACGGCGTTCTCATTTCCAACGGGGCCGGTGAGGCAAATGCCTATGCGCTTGGCCCGCTGGAAGAACGCGGCATCTTGTTCGTGTCACCGGGCGAAGCCCTTTATGAAGGCATGATCGTCGGCGAAAATGCGAAAACGGATGACCTTGAAGTCAACCCGATGAAGTCGAAGCAGCTGACGAACTTCCGGGCATCCGGCGGCAAGGATGATGCAATCCGTCTCACCCCGCCCAAGCGGATGACACTGGAACAGGCCATTGCCTATATCGACGATGATGAATTGGTCGAAGTGACGCCGAACAACATCCGTCTGCGCAAGGTCCATCTGGATCCGCATGAGCGCAAGCGCGCCAAGCGGTCGTCGGAAGCCGCCTGATATGGTCGCCCCGCAGCACCCTGCGGGGCTGCCCCGTTTGCACCTCCTCTTGGCCGTGCTTGTCATGGCCGTGTGGGGATCAAACTTCGTCATCATCCGCATCGCGCTGGATAATTTTCCGCCGCTCCTGCTGGCGGCGCTGCGATATACGCTGGCCTTTTTTCCCGCCGCCCTGTTTTTGAAGCGCCCCAATGTGCCTTGGCGCAATCTGGCCGCCTATGGCGTCTTGATTGGCGGCGGGCAGTTTGGGCTGCTCTTCCTCGCCATGAAGTCGGACATCACGCCGGGCCTTGCCTCGCTCGTCGTCCAGACACAGGTGATCTTCACGATACTATTCTCGCTGATCCTGCATAAGGAACGGGTCCGCCTGTTCCAGATTGCGGCGCTGCTGCTGGCGCTCGCCGGGCTAGGGGTTATCCTGACGCATACGGATGGGCACACGACGCCCTTGGGCATCGCGCTGGTCATCGGCGCTGCCATCAGCTGGTCCAGCGGCAATATGGTCTCCCGCGCGGCCGGCCAGGTGAATATGCTGGGCTATGTCGTTTGGGCCAGCCTGTTTGCCATCCCGCCGCTTTACGCGCTGGCCTTCCTTACCGAAGGCAGCAGCGCAATCGGCCTCAGCCTTGCCAGCGCCGGGCCGGGCCTATGGGCTGCGGTCGCGTGGCAGGCGGTGGGTAATACCATGTTCGGCTATGGCGTGTGGGGCTGGCTGCTGGCGCGCCACCCCTCCGCGCAAGTTGCCCCGCTCGCGCTGCTTGTGCCCGTATTCGGGATGCTGTCGTCCACGCTGGTTCTGGGAGAGCCGATGCAAGGCTGGAAGATCACCGCTGCCCTGCTGGTGATGGCCGGACTGGTGCTCAGCATCCTATGGCCCCGCATCTCAGCGCGGCTTATCGCACGCACCGCTTAAAAATAACTTTTGGAAAAACTGGAGCGGGCGAAGGGATTCGAACCCTCGACCCCAACCTTGGCAAGGTTGTGCTCTACCCCTGAGCTACGCCCGCTCTGGCGTTGGCGCGGACAATGTCCTGCGCGGGAGCCGGGCTGTTAACAGCGGCCCTTTTGCTTTGCAACCCCGTCGGCACCGATTTTTGCACCTGACCCCTGAACCTTTTTTTGGGTTGTCTCTGCCGCCACCATCCCCACATAGGGACATCAAGCAGTAAGGGAGTGAGAACTTGGCAACTTTGGGCATGAGCGCGGCAGACAAAGAGGCGGTCGAAGCCTTTCGCCGCGACGTGGTCGAACCGTCGATGACGGCGCTGGTGATCCTTGACTTCTGGGCCGACTGGTGTGGCCCATGTAAGCAGCTGACCCCCGTGTTGGAAAAGATCGCTGCCGATTATGCCGATAAGGGCGTGCGACTGGCCAAGGTAAATGTGGACGAGCAAAAGCTTGTGGCCGCCCAGTTCCGCGTCCAATCAATCCCAACCGTCTATGCCTTGTTCCAAGGTCAATTGGTTGCGGACCTCACCCAATATCGCACCGAGGCGCAAATTACCCGCGTTCTTGACCAGATCCTGAAGCAATTGCCGATCAACGGCGCGGCACAAGCGCTGGAACAGGAAATTGAGCCCCTGCTGGCGATGGGCGAAGAGGTTCTGGCCAGCGGCGATGCAGCGCGCGCAATTGGCATTTTTGGTCAGATTGCCGAAATGGCGCCCGATAATGCCGAAGCGCTTGCCGGCCTTGCCCGCGCCCTGATTGCCGCCGGGCAATTGGAAGAAGCCGAGGCCGCACTTGCTGGTGCAAGCGAAGAGGCCCGCAAATCCCCCGCGCTTACCCGCGCGGCATCCGCGCTGGCCTTGGCGCAAGATGCCCGCCCGGTGGATGATCTGGCCGGCCTTAAGGCCAAGGTCGACGCCCATCCAGACGATCATGCGGCCCGATTTGAGTTGGCCGGCGGGTTGATGGCGTCGGGCGACAGGGATGGGGCTGCACAGGCATTGCTAGACATCATCCGGGCCGAAAAGGATTGGAATGATGGCGCCGCCCGTGCCCAGCTACTCAAAATGTTCGATGCCATCGGATTAGAGGACCCATGGGTTGCGGCCACTCGGCGCAAATTGTCGGCGGTGTTGTTCGGATGACCGTCGATACGCTGACCCGGTTGTCCGTCTTTCCGTTGGCGGGCGCTGTGCTCTTTCCCCGGATGCACTTGCCGCTGCATATCTTTGAGCCCCGCTACCGCGCATTGGTGCAGCAGGTCCTAGCCAGCGACCAACGCATCGCGATGATTCAGCCAGCCACCCTCCAAGACGGTGCAAAGCTGTTTGGCATGGGCTGCGTCGGCAAAATCATCCATGTCGAGGCGCTGGAAGATGGCCGCTATAATATCGTGCTGGAAGGCGTCGCCCGCTTTCGCCTGATCCGGGAACTGGATGTCGCAACGCCGTTCCGCCAAATCGAGGCAGAGCTTTTGGCAGAACCCGCGCAAGAGACGCTGGGGCTGATGGAAAGGTCCAGCATCGAGCGTGAATCGCGGCGCTTTGCTGAGCAGCAGGGCTATGCCGTGGATTGGGAAGCCGTATCCCGGCTGGATGATGAAGCCTTGGTCAATGGCATCGCGCAGGTGGCGCCCTTTGACCCTGCCGCCAAGCAGGCCCTGCTTGAAGCGCCAGACCTTTCCAGCCGCGCCGAGCTCATTGTCCAGTTGATGCAGTTTTTTGGGCGGCATGACGGCGATAAGCACGTCACACTGCAATAACGACGATCAGGAAACAGCCCCGCCAGCGAGAGGCGGCAGATCAGCCTTCGCGCGCGGCGAGGGCCAGAACGTCTTCGCTCAGCTCAAGGCCCTTGCCGCTGGCTTTTGCAGCAACTTGGACCGACTTCGCCGACTTTGAATAGATGAAGCCTGACACCGGATAGTTGGTGATCCCCAAATTGCCGGAACCTGCGTGCCAAATGCGAACCAAGCTCCAATCGCCCTTTGCCGAGACATCGACGGCGCGGACATTGCGTTCCACCATGCCGCGACGCGACCAGTTGGCATGATCCAACAAGACTTCGCGCGGACCAACAATCTTGCTGACCATAGCAACATGGCCATAGCGCATGCCGGCAACGCTGGGCATCGCCATAACAGCCCCAACGCGCGGCGTGGTCCCGCGTTCATAGCGGCCGGCAGC
>JAHEGQ010000122.1 GCA_024645025.1 Sphingomonadaceae bacterium | reverse complement strand
TCGGTGCAGCCGCGATGGGCCACTTCGGTGCCGACAAGGGCTTCGGGGATGATGCCGATCACCTCGCCCCCGGCAGCGAGCGCGGCATCGGCGAGCGCCCCCATCAGGCCCAGCTTGCCGCCGCCATAAACAATGCCAATGCCCCGCGCCGCAAGCGTTCGCCCGACATCGCGGGCCGTGTCGAGATAGGCGGGGTCTGCTGGCGTGGCAGACCCGCAATAGACGGCAAGGCGGTTCATCGCGTCGTCATGCCCGGATCAGGCCAGATCCTCAAGCATCAGCGCAGCCGTTGCCTTGGCACTGCCAACCACGCCCGGAATGCCAGCCCCGGGATGCGTGCCCGCACCCACGACGTAAAGATTGTCGATCACATCGTCGCGGTTGTGGGCGCGGAAATAGGCGCTTTGCCACAAGACAGGTTCCAGGCTGAAGGCGCTGCCAAGATGCGCGCTCAAATCCCGGCCAAAATCCGTGGGTGCGTAATGAAAGCTGGTGACGAGCCGATCCTTCAAATCGGGGATAAGGCGCTTGGCGACTTCATCGAGAATGGCGTTCTTGAATTGCTCGCCAAAATCCCCGTCCCAATCGGCCTTGGCTTTGCCGAGATGCGCGACGGGCGCCAGCACGTAAAAGGTCGCATGGCCCTTGGGCGCCATGCTGGGGTCGGTCACGCTGGGATGATGGAGGTAAAGCGAGAAGTCTTCAGGCACCCGGCCATTCTTATAAATGTCATCCAGCAGGCCTTTGTAACGCGGCCCGAAGAGGATCATGTGGTGCGGAATTTCAGGAAAATCCCCCTTGAGCCCGAAATGGACAACGAAGAGCGATGGTGACCAGCGCTTGCGCTTTAAGGATTTTGCCATGGCGCCGCCACGCTTATGTCCGGACAAAAGGTCGCGGTAGGTGTGCATCAAATCGCCATTGGTGGCGACGGCATCTGCCGATTGCTGCCAGCCGCTTTGGGTGCGCACGCCGGTAGCCCGATTGCCGCTGGTTTCAATCTCAACCACGGGATCGCCCAGCCGGATCGTCCCGCCCAGCCGTTCAAACAACGCGGCCATGCCGTAAACCAGTCGGTTGGTGCCGCCCTTGGCCCACCAGACACCGCCGCGCTTTTCAATGGTATGGATCAGCGCATAGATGGAACTGGTCGTCATCGGGTTGCCGCCCACCAGCAGCGTCTGGAACGACAGCGCCTGACGCAGCTTATCGTTTTTCACATAGGACGACGCGATGGAATAGACGGAGCGCCACGCCTGATAGCGCGCCAGTGCCGGGGCGGCTTTCAGCATGGAGCCGACCGTCAAAAAGGCAACGGCGCCCAGCTTTTGATAGCCTTCGCGTTCGACGCCCTTGGAATAGTCCTGAAATTTTTCATAACCTTCCAGATCGTCGGGCGCGATGCGTCGAATTTCGGCCCGCAAGGCTTCTTCATCATTGGCATAATCATAGATGGTGCCATCGGGCCAATGCAGACGGTAAAAGGGTTTGACCGGCATCAGATCGACATCGTCCGAAATCTTGCTGCCCGATAGCGCCCACAGCTCTTCAAGGCAGGGCGGATCGGTGACGACGGTTGGCCCGGCGTCAAAGGTAAAGCCGTCCTTATTCCAGTGATAGGCCCGCCCGCCCAGCTTGTCGCGCGCCTCAACAAGCGTTGTTTGTATCCCTGCGGATTGCAGGCGGATGGCAAGGGCAAGCCCACCAAAACCTGCCCCGATCACGATGGCCGTTTTCACACTCATTTCTCCAAGATCGCCCGAATGGCCCGCCCAATGGGAACGGGCGGCTTGCCGATCAGCAGCCGGGCTTTGTCCCATAGGGTTGATTGACCCGCATAAAAGCGGCCAATCAACCCCTCCGAAAGCGCGTAGAAGCGTTCCAGCACCTGATAGCGCCGGTTGGGGAGGGCCGCGCGGAACAACATTTTGTCGAGCATCCGGTAATAGCTCCGCGCCTTCCAACACAAGCGCGCATGGCGGATCAGCGCGGCGCGGGAAATCTGGGGATCGGCCGCGATCATGCTGGCCAGCTTGACCGCATCGGGCAGCGAATATCCGGTGACAGGTTGGCACAGCCCGGCGCGCAGGCCAGCCTTTGCGACCCCGTCGCCGGTGGAGGCCCAATAGCCGTCGAAATTGCCGCCCATGATGACGGGCAGGACGCCCGTCTCTTCGCGGCGAGCCTGCACATTGGCCCAGCCCCGGCTTTGGGCATAAGCGGCAATGCGCGCACGCAGGGCAGGCGCATCTATATCGGGGGTGGTGCTGTAATAGGTGTCTTCGACAAAAACGGTTTCAGCATCAAAGGGCAAGCAATAGACAAAGCGATAGCCGTCAATCTGGTCAACCGTTGCGTCCTTCACAATCGGTCGGGTCAGGCCATGACCGCCCGGTACATGAAGCGCCTGCCCCAAAAATTTCTGCCACCCGCACGACAAATGGGACAAGTCGCCCGGCCCGCGCGCATCGATCACAAGCCGCGCCCTAAGCACGCGCCCGTCCGCGAGCGTCAGCGCGGTGTCCGATACAGAGGCCACGTCGCCCCTCAGAATATGGTCCGCCGGCAGATGCGCGCGCACAACAGCATCCAAGCGATCAGAGTCGATGCTGTTATAGGCGGCACCCAGCGTGCGGCTGAACTTGGGGAAGTGAATGTCATAACCCGGCCAGCGATGGCAGATCAGCGGTTCGACGATCCAGCGATCTGCCGGTGCAACATCGCTGTCGAAAAAGGACCAGACATGGTTGCCGCCCAGCTTTTCGCCGCTTTCGACAAGGCGGACGTCCATGTTCGGGTGGCGTCGGGCGAGCGCCAAAGCGATCAGCCCGGCGGACAAGCCGCCACCGGCAAGGGCGATGTCGCAGTGGATGATGGTCTTTGGCACATAACCGCTCTAGGGCGGGACGCGCGAAAGAGAAAGGGCAGCAATGGTTCCGCTTGGGCAATTGATCGAGACGATGGCGCCATGTGAGGCAGGTGGCTGGCGCGTCACCGCCAGTGACGATTGGCGGCAGGGCCGGACGCTATACGGCGGCATTTCTGCGGCACTTTGCTTTGCCGCATGCGAGCGGCTGGTGCCCGACCTACCGCCTTTGCGGTCGGCCCAGATTGCCTTTGTCGGTCCGTCATCTGGCGAAGCTGAACTGCGGCCCAGCATTTTGCGTCAGGGCAAATCGGTCAGCTTTTTGGCGTGCGACCTTGTGTCAGAGGGCGTGGTCGCCACGCGCGCGCTGTTTGCCTTTGGCGGGGAACGGCCCTCGGCCTTTGATGTGGCTGGGCCAAGTGCGCCGGCAGCGGCCAAACCGGAGAGCTGCCCGTCGCTTTTTGGGGATCGTTACCCGGCTTTTGCCGCGCATTTCGATATGCGGTTGGCGGCGGGCGATCGGCCGGTAACAGGCGCGAAAACGGGGGATATGTTGGTCTGGGTGCGCCCGCGCGATACCCATTTGCCACTGGGTCTGACGGCGCTGGTTGCCATGGCGGATGCATTGCCGCCAGCGTCTATGGCGCGGCTCACCATGCCGGCAGCAATCAGTTCGATGACGTGGCAATTCGACATGGTCGATGCCAGCCGGTTTCAACCGGGGGACTGGCTGTTGCTGCGCGCAACCGACGAAAGCGTTGGCCATGGATATTCTGGCCAGTCGATGGCCATCTGGGATGCCCAAGGTCAGCCCATTTTGGTGGGACGCCAAAACGTCGCGATCTTTGCCTAACGCGCCCTTATCGTTTAGGCTTTCGACATGACCGGATTTGCCGCGATTTTTGGTTCTGCCCTTGCCATGACGCTGATTGTTGGCGTGCGTTATCTTGTGACCAGCGGGGCCTTTGCATGGGCGACGCGGCATCGCCATCCGGGGCTATATGCCGGGCTGGAGCCACAGATGCGCCGTGAAATCTTTTGGAGCCTTGCCTCGGCTGCCATTTATGGCGTGCCCGCCGGGATTGTGGCCTGGGGCTGGCAGCAGCGCGGCTGGACGCAGATCTATACGGATATCCATGCCTATCCGCTTTGGTATCTGCCGGTATCGCTGTTTATCTGCCTATTGGCACATGACAGCTGGTTTTACTGGACGCATCGCTGGATGCACGCGCCTTGGCTGTTTCGCATCGCCCACGCCGTTCATCATGAAAGTCGCCCCCCGACCGCATGGGCGGCGATGAGCTTTCACCCATGGGAAGCGATTTCGGGCGCGGTAGTCGTGCCGATACTGGTCTTTGTTCTGCCCTTGCATATCGGGACGGTCGCCGCCTTGTTGACGATCATGACGATTATGGGTGTTGGCAACCATATGGGGTGGGAAATGTTTCCGCGCTGGCTTGTTCATGGCAGACTTGGGCACTGGATCATCACGGCGACGCATCACCAAAAACATCATCAGGCATATCGGGGGAATTATGGGCTCTATTTCCGCATCTGGGATCGGCTG
>JAHEGQ010000121.1 GCA_024645025.1 Sphingomonadaceae bacterium | reverse complement strand
CAGAAAAGCGATCCGGCCACCCGCAGCTTTCAGGCCATCCGCATTCACATCAATCGGGAATTGGGGGAACTGGAGGATGGCCTTGCGGCCGCTGAGCGGGTCTTGAAACCCGGCGGCCGGCTCGCGGTGGTGACCTTCCACAGCCTGGAAGACCGGATTGTAAAGCGCTTCCTGCGGGATCGCAGCGGCCAGCGACCGACAGGGTCGCGCCATTTGCCAGATATGGCGGCAACAGGCCCCGCTGCGACCTTTGAAGCCGTCGCAAAACCGGTTCGCGCCGGCGCGACTGAACTTGCCCGAAATCCGCGTGCCCGGTCTGCGACGTTGCGCGTTGCCCGGCGCACGTCCGCCCAATCCTGGCCCGAAACCGTTCGAGGTGCTGCATGATCGCTCACAGATTCCGCCCACTTGTCTGGGTCGCTGGATGCGCCGTTGCCACAACCGCGCTTTATACGGTCTCGCTGAGCGTTGCGGCAGAACGCACGCGGTTGGAAGAAATGGACCGCCAGATCGCCTCAACCCAGAATGATATCCGCAAGCTGCAGACCGAATTCGGGACGCGCGCCTCTTTGCGGCAATTGGAGCGTTGGAATAGCGAAGCACTTGCTTTGGCGGCGCCCAGCGCGGGTCAGTTCCGGGTTTCGGAAGAGGCGTTGGCGTCGATCAATGGCGACGCTTTGCCAACCGCCACCGCTGCGCCGCCGGCCATGGTGGCCGCGACCACGCGGCCAGAACCGGCTGCCATCACGACTGCGTCAGCTGAGGGTGCCGCGCAAAAAAGGGATCAGGCGACCCGTCCCGACAAACGCGCAGCTGAGCCAAAGCACTCTGTCGGCAAGCCGCAGCGCCTTGCCATGCTGGACCGCAAGCTGGTTGATCCAGCCGCCGGGCCTGAACTTTATGCGCGGCCAGAAACGGACGGCCCCGCAGCGATCGGAAAGGGTAAATCCGTTCCGTGACCGCAACTGTCGCCCGGGTCGACCGGACACGCCTCGCCGAGGGTAAAGAGCAAACGCTCGCAATCGCTCATCAACGGCTGATGGTCCTGATGCTCTTGTTCAGCGCGGTGGCTTTGGTCATCGCGCTTCGGCTTTTGTGGCTGACGGTCTTTGTGGGTGGCCCAGACAGCCGTCTGGCGGTCAGTGGGTCGATGCCCGTGCGCGCCGATATTGTCGATCGCAATGGCGAGGTTTTGGCCCGGACGATGGATGCCTGGTCAATTGGTATCCATCCCAACCGCTTGCTCAACAAGCCAGAGGATTTGGCCCCAAAGCTGGCGGCGCTGATGCCGGAGCGGACCGAGGCCCAATATCTTGAATTGCTGCGCGCGCGCTTGTCGTTCACCTATTTGCGGCGTCGGGCCATGCCCGAGTTGGTGGCGAAGGTGAATGCGCTGGGGGAACCCGCCATGGCCTTTTCGCGGGAGCCAGAACGGCTTTATCCGCAATTGTCGCTGGCAGCGCATGTGCTGGGCTATACCGATATGGACGGCCATGGCGTGATGGGGATGGAGCGCGCGCTGGATAAGCAGTTGTCGGATCCAGCGACGGGGCGACGCCCGATTGCCCTGTCTATCGACAAGCGCGTTCAGGCTGCGATGGAATCTGAACTGACAAGCGCGATGGTAAGCCAGCAGGCGATCGGCGCGACCGGGTTGGTAATGGATGTGCAAACTGGCGAGCTGCTGGCCATGGTCTCGCTGCCCATGTTCAATCCCAACAAGATTGATCAGGCGGATCCGCAGGCGTTCCGTAACAATGTGACCCAATCGGTTTATGAACTTGGTTCGACGTTCAAGCCCATTACCATCGCCGGGGCGATGGACGCGGGTGTCGTGACCAGCCTGTCCAAGCGTTATGATGCAACCGTGCCGTTGGAGATTGGTAGGTTCAAGATCAAGGACGATCATCCGTTGAACCGTTGGCTCAACGTGCCTGAAACCTTGGCCTATTCCTCCAACATCGTCACCGCCCGAATTGCGCAGGACATGGGCCCCAAACGCATGGAGACCTTGTTCCGACGCATGGGGTTTTACGATCCGCCCAAGATTGAGCTTCGGGAAAAGGGCCGCCCACTCGTTCCTGCTGCATGGGCGCGGACAACCACAATGACGACGGCCTATGGGCACGGCATTGCGGTCACCCCGCTGCAATTGGCCGCCGCCTATGCCGCCTTGGTCAATGGCGGGATGCTCCACCCGCCCACATTGCTCAAGATCGCGCCGGGTCGGTTGCCGCCGGGTCAGCGCGTGTTTAGCGAACAGACCAGCGAAACGATGCGCAAGCTGCTGCGTCTTATTGTAACCGATGGCACCGGTCGCAAGGCTGATGTTGACGGTCTTCGGGTTGGCGGCAAGACCGGGACGGCGGAAAAGCCCCATGGCGGCGGCTATTCCCGACATGTGAATGTCTCAACCTTTGCGGCGGCCTTTCCGATGGATGCGCCGCGCTATGTGGTCGTAGCGATGCTGGATTCCCCAAAGGGGAATGCTGAATCCTCAGGGCTGACGACCGCAGCCTATACTGCAGCGCCGGTTGTTTCGAAGGTGATTTCGCGCACCGGCCCCATGCTTGGTGTGTTTCCGGACCCCGGCAGAGACATGGCGATTGACGAATTGCGGACCCTGATCTTGAAGGAAAAGGCGAAAAAGGCATGAAGCTGGGCGTCCTTCTTGGCACGGACGATGCACGGCCGGTGACGGGCTTTGCGATTGACCATCGCAAGGTTGCGCCGGGGACGGTCTTTGGCGCTTTTGCTGGCGCGCGCGTCAATGGCGAGGATTTCATTGATGCCGCGATTGCCGCCGGGGCGATAGCCGTTGTCGCGCGCCCCGAAGCCCGTGTGGATGGCGCCATCCATATTCCAACGATTGAACCGCGCCGGACTTTTGCGCTGCTGGCGGCCAAATTCTTTGCGCCCTTCCCCGATATCTGCGTGGCGGTGACCGGCACCAACGGTAAAACATCGACGGTGGAAATGACGCGCCAGCTTTGGCGCATGGCTGGGCATCATGCCGCCTCCGTCGGCACGCTTGGCATCTCGACGGCGGATGACCGGGTGGTCACGGGCCTGACAACGCCAGATATAGTTACCTTCTTATCCAACATGGCGGGCCTCAATCGGGAAGGCGTGACCCATGTCGCTTTTGAAGCCTCCAGCCATGGCTTGCACCAGTGCCGGACCGAGGGGCTGCCGGTGCGGGCGGCGGCCTTCACCAATTTGTCGCGGGACCATCTCGACTATCATGGCGACATGGCGAACTATTTCACCGCAAAGCTGCGCCTCTTTTCAGAGGTTGTGGACGCGGATGGTGCGGCCGTTGTTTGGGCCGATGCGGGGGAATATGCCGCCCGTGTCGTCGATCTGGCCCATGAGCGGGGCCTTGCCCTGCTGACGGTTGGCATCCACGGAAGCGCCTTGCGCCTATTAGAGCGGGTGCCCGGCCAGCTAGGCCAGCAACTGGTGATCGAGGCGGAAGGGCAGACCCATAAGGTCAATCTGCCGCTGATCGGTGCCTATCAGGCGGCCAATGCGCTAGTGGCCGCCGGATTGGTGATTGCAACGGGCGGCGATGTTGGCAGCACATTGTCCAATCTATCCCGGCTTCAGCCCGTACGTGGCCGGCTGGAACGCGCGGTAATTACCAAGTCCGGTGCGCCGGTTTATGTCGATTATGCGCATACGCCGGACGCCATTGAAGCGGCGATTGAAGCGTTGCGACCGCATTGTAAGGGGCGGTTGATCATCGTTTTTGGCGCCGGGGGTGATCGGGACACCGGCAAGCGCCCGGAAATGGGCGCGATTGCCGCCGAAATGGCGGACCTGGTTATCGTGACAGACGACAATCCTCGATCGGAAGATCCGGCTGTGATCCGGGCCGCCATTTTGGCAGCGGCGCCCATGGCGCGGGAGATCGCGGGCCGACGCGATGCGATTGCCGCGGCAATCGCAGAGGCTGGCCCCGATGACATCGTCCTGCTGGCCGGAAAGGGCCATGAGCAGGGCCAGATTATTGGCGATCAGCTTTTGCCCTTTGACGATGTGGCGGTTGCGCGGGAGTGCGCGGCATGACAGCGCTTTGGACCAGTGCAGACATTGCCGCCGCCACCAAGGGCACAGCGTCTGCCGATTTCACCGTGTCGGGCGTGACGTTCGATAGTCGCGAAGTTGGCCCGGGCGATCTGTTTTTGGCCTTGAAGGGGGACGTCACCGATGGTCACCGCTTCATCGATGCTGCTTTTGCCCAAGGTGCTGCGGGCGCCCTTGTGTCGACGCCCGTGGCGTTTCCGCATGTGCTGGTGGAGGACAGTTTTGCCGCGCTCAATGCGCTGGGTGTGGCCGCACGGACGCGGGTGGATGCCAAAATTGCCGGTGTCACAGGGTCCGTTGGTAAGACCGGGACCAAGGAGGCGCTGGCCGCAGCTTTGGGGCGCGCCAA
>JAHEGQ010000120.1 GCA_024645025.1 Sphingomonadaceae bacterium | reverse complement strand
GGCCCATAACGTCATCCCGCGTTTTGCTGCTTGGGATCACGCCATTCGATAGTCCTCCCCTTTCGTCGTCATCGCCCAAACCATTCGTGCCATCTTGTTGGCCAATGCGACGGCGGCAACCATGCGCGGCTTGCGCGCAACGAGGTTGGCCAGCCATCGGTCGGGACTGCTGCCGCGGCGCACAACCCAGCGGATTACGCTCATGGCCCCGACGATCAACAGCTTGCGGATGTCGCATTGCCCCATCTTGCTGACCGCACCTAGGCGGGTCTTGCCGCCGGTTGAGTGTTGTCGCGGTACTAGACCCAGCCACGCGGCAAAATTCCGGCCATTGTCAAAGGTCTCAAGATCCGGAGCAAAAGCCGCGATGGCGCCGGCGGTCACCGGGCCAATGCCCGGCACGGTGCACAGTCGCCGCAACTCGCAATCGGTCTTTGTTGCAGCCTCAAGGTCGCAGGCCAAGCGCGTGATGATGTCGGTCAGCTGGTCGATCTGCTGCAAATAGATCTGTCCCATCTCCCGAACCGGCGCAGGCAGATCGACATCCGATCCCTTCAAGGCAGTTTGCAAAAGCTTCAGATGGATCGGCCCTTTCGGAGCCACCAGGCCGAACTCTGCCAGATGCCCTCGCAGCGCGTTGATCAACTGCGTCCGCTGCCGCACAAAACACTGATGCGTTCGAAAAGCCACGGCACGCCCTTGCTTCTCGGCACTCTTAACGGCGACGAAGCTCATGCTGGGCCGTGAGGCCGCTTCGGCGATGGCCGCCGCGTCAGCAAAATCATTCTTCTGGCGCTTCACAAAGGGCTTCACATAATTTGCCGGGATCAGCCGCACGTCATGACCGTGCGCAATGGCCACACGGCCCCAGTGATGCGACGTGGCGCAAGCCTCCATCGCGACAACACACGGCACCTGATCCGCAAGCAACTGGACCAGCCGCCCACGCGATACCGCACGGTTGAAGACAACGACGCCGTCCGACCTGACGCCGCAAACCTGAAAACTGTTCTTGGCAAGGTCGATCGCCAGTATGCTAATCTCAGACATGGATGCCTCCCTCATCTTGGTTCCAACAAAACCACTTTGGCACATTCGATGCCGTCGGGTGGGGGCATCCACCGCATCAGTTCATTCCTCTGGTCAACCAGTTCTATCTGGCACACGCTAGGCATGGATCGAAATGCCTTAAAAATGGGACGTGCAATATCCCGTTTTTGGGTAATTGCAGGAGGGGATGCCATGAGTGAAGTGGCCGCGCGCCCTCGCTATTTGCAGGATCAAAACAACTGGACCGTTGCCGAAATCATCAGGAATGGAAACCGCTCGTTGATGGTGGCGAGGACCTTCTGGACCTTGCGCCGATTGAGTTGGGTCCCGATTTGGGAGATCGAGCAGCCGACTTGGTTCGCGATCTGATCAAAGCAGGAACGACCTGGGAAAACTTGATGCAGTGGCGGGCCGCTGTTGGTGACCGCGTGGGCGAGCTGCTTCACGCCCGCTTTAACCGGGTGTTAAATGCTCCCAAAGTGGATTCTAAGTGACGACAACCGGCACCTAAACAGGTGCCGAAAGTCGTGGGTCGTGGGCAAACTCGCCAAATTGGCCAAAAACGCATCAAACCCAATGAAATCGTTGCGCCTCAAGGCATTGATTTTGATTGACTTTATTTTCACCCCGAACCAAACCTTTTGAAAGCCGTCACAAAGCCAAGGCACACACACCCGTGGGATATTTTAGCCAAGAGGATGGGATCAGCGCAGCACGGCGCCGGGGTTCATGATGCCATCCGGATCAAGTGCTGCCTTGATTGTGCGCATCGCGGCGACTTTACCCGCGTCGCCGTAGCGTTCCAGATCGTCCACCTTCAAGCGGCCCAGCCCGTGTTCGGCCGACACCGAACCGCCAAGCGCATCTACCAGATCATGCACGCATTGCTTCACCGCATCGCGTTGGTGATCGTGGTCCTTGCGGGATTTTCCGGGCAGCGGGAACACGTTGTAATGCAGGTTGCCATCGCCCAAATGGCCAAAGCAGTTGATGCGATAGCCGTCAATCTGCGCCAGCCTGCGCCCGGCTTCTTCGATAAAGCCCGGCACTTCGGACAGTGGCAACGAGATGTCGTGGCTGGACACCGCGCCAATCATCCGGTTTGCCTCTGGGATCGCCTCGCGGATCCGCCAAAGCGCTGTGCGCTGTGCCTCGGACGAAGCAATGACGCCATCCGACACCAGATCCTGTTCTAGTGCCGCTTCGAACAGCGCGCCAAGATGATCTTCAGCATTGCCGAACCCGGCGGGCAAACCGATTTCGATCAGCACCATCCACTCTGGCATGCCAATCGGCGCGCTGACTTCGGGGATCTTTTCGGCCAGAAACTGCAGCCCCATCTTGCCGATCAGTTCAAAGGCGCTGACCATGCCCGACATCCGGCTTTCGGCCAAAGACAGCAGGCGCAGCGCCGCAGCCGGGCTTTGCACCGCCAGCAGCGCCGTGCCAACCACCGCCGGGCGCGGATAAAGCCGCAGACTTGCTGCCGTGATCACGCCCAGCGTGCCTTCGGCGCCGATCAGCAGATGGCGCAGATCATAGCCGGTGTTGTCTTTGCGCAGCCGCTTCAAGCCATTGAAAATGCTGCCATCCGGCAAAACCGCCTCGATCCCCAGACACAGATCGCGGGTGTTGCCATAGCGCAGCACATTCAGCCCGCCCGCATTGGTCGCAAGGTTGCCGCCAATCTGGCAGGTGCCTTCGGATGCCAAAGCCAGCGGAAACAGCCGCCCGATGCGTTCGGCGTGCTGCTGCACATCTGCCAGAATCATCCCCGCCTCGACCACCAGCACGTTTTCGTCAGGGTAAGCCCCACGCAAGGCGGCCATCCGTTCAAGCGACAGCAGCACCGGCAGCGGGCCTTCGGGCAAGATCTGCCCGCCGACCAAGCCGGTGCCACCGCCCCAAGGCACCAATCCCACCCGGGCCGCAGCACAAGCCCGCACAATCACCGCCACTTCGGCGGTGTTGCGCGGCAAGGCCACCGCCGCCGCCAACCCCTTCCAACGCCCACGCGGTTCTTCCAGATAGCGCGGTTCGGCGGGGCGAAGCGTGCCTTCGGGCAGTTGACTGGCAAGGGCGGCTAGAAAGGCAGGCGTGGCGGGGTTTAGCATGGTGCCTCGGGCAATGATCTTCAGACGGCGATGGTGCGTGCCAAAGCCGAAATCGACATGGCAGAGCCGTGGTTGCGGGACGTTTTATCAACCTTTACCAAACGCTCCAGCTTGTCGGCCAGAACCGATCTGCCAATCCCGTTCGGTGCCAGCATATAAATCGCCGCATCGGTCTGCTTCAACGCCTCGCCTCCGGTGGCAAGCGCCGCCGCGGCGGCAACTTCGGCTGCCGCAGCCGGGGCTGCCAAGAAGAAGATATGCACCTTGGTGCCATCTGCCGTGCCTTGCGCCTTGTAGGGGTTCGCGGCCAACACCGCTTCAAACGTCGCAAGCGGCATCAGGAACAGCTTCGGCGCAAAGCCGAACCGCTCTTTCATCGCGGTGCTGATCTTGGCTTCCAGATCGGCGATGCCCGGGTCCAGAAACACGGCATTGCCGCTTTGGATATGGGTCTGCACTTGCAGAACGCCTTGTTCTGAAAGCATTTGGCGAAACTCTGGCATTGAAAGCCGGTTCGCGCCTGCAACATTTACGCCGCGCAGCAGCAAGACTTTAACTTCGTTCATGGGTATCTCCGTGTCAGGCCACACTGGCGTCGCATGGGCCTGCGGGTTGACACCAACCGCTTAGCCCACGTCCGTGCGACCACGCCGGTCGTTCCGAAGGTTGGCGTATAACACATGATTCCGCCAACGTCCGTTTATTTGCAGATAAGATTGCGCCACGCCTTCATATTTGAAGCCAGATTTTTCCAGCACACCGCGCGAGGCAATGTTTTCCGGCAAACAGGCGCTTTCGATCCGGCTTAGATCCATCGTGGCAAAGGCATAATGCACAAAGGCCTGCACCGCTTCTTTCATGAAGCCCTGCCGGGCATAGGGCGCGCCGATCCAATAGCCCATGGTTCCGGCCTGCACCGGGCCACGGCGAATGTTGTCCAACGTCACCGCGCCCAACAACCGCTGATCATCGCGGCGGATCATCAGCATCGGCAGCGCCGTGCCCTGTGCTTCGGCACGCCCGGCCCAGTAAACCCGGTTGGTAAAAGCCTTGCGGGTCAGATGGTCATGCGCCCAGACAGGCTCCCATGGCATCAGATGATCGGCCGAGGCTTCGCGCAGGCTGGCCCAAGCCCGATAATCGGCATGCGTCGGCAGCCGCAGCGTCATGCGTTCGGTTTCAACCACAGGACGGCGGCGAAAGTTCAGCATCAGGCCGCCAACCGCTTGCGGATATCCTCCAGCGTCGGCGCGGCCTGTACCGGGCCATACAGCGCCA
>JAHEGQ010000279.1 GCA_024645025.1 Sphingomonadaceae bacterium | reverse complement strand
CACCCGCTTTGAGGCATAACCGCGAAACGCATCCAGCGCGCCCTGCAATGCCCCGATCGACGATGAGGACACGGCCCGCACGAAGATTTGCCCGAAAGGCAGCTTGAACAAAGGCGCATCATTCACCTTGAGGCCGGGGCTGGTCGCGGCGAAGCCATCCTTTGACCGATGCGTGCGATAGGCGGGCACAAAGGCATCCTTGACCACAACGTCCTGACTGCCCGTGCCGCGCAGGCCCATCGTGTCCCACACATAATCGATGTCAAAATCGCTGCGGGGCACCAGGAAGGTGCGATAATCGGGCGCACCGCCTTCAGGGTCAGGCACCAAACCACCCAAAAAGGCCCATTGGCAATGATCAACCCCGCTGGAAAAACCCCAGCGTCCGCTAATCCGATAGCCGCCCTCTACCGGCGTCACTTCCGCGCGCGGCATATAGGAAGACGAAATCAGCGTCGTCGCATCTTCTTGCCAGACATCCGCTTGGGCTTGGGCATCAAATAAGGCGAGCTGCCAGTTATGGACTGCCACAACGCCCAGCACCCAAGCCGAAGACATACAGCCTTCGGCAACCTTCATCTGAACATCGTAAAAGGCGTTGGGATCCATTTCATACCCACCCCAACGCTTGGGCTGGAGGATTTTGAAGAAGCCCGCGTCTTGAAAATCGCGGATGGTTTCGTCGGGCACCTTGCACCCTGCCTCGCACGCCTGCGCGCGGGCCCGCAGCTCCGGGATCATCGCGGCGGCGCGTTCGACCAACAGGTCGGGGGTTATGTCGGACTTTGCTTGGGATGCGTGCATGGTCTGTCTCCCGGTTCAGGCCGCATCGGCCAGTTGTTGTTGCTCTGCTGCGCTGAAGCCGACGCTGAAATCATGGCCCCACAGGCTGACAGAGGTGCTTTCGAAAATCGTGTGACGATCCCAGTCGATCGTCCGGCCGCCATAGCCATATTCCAGCGCAAAACCGCCCGGCGTCGCCATATAGAAGCTGGTCATATGATCGTTGGTGTGCTTGCCCAGCGTCGCCATCAGCGGCACCTGATGCGCCAACATCCGATCATAAGCGCGGCCAACTTCGTCCATATTCGGCACTTCGACCATCAAATGAACGCATCCGCTGGGTACCGCGCCCTCGAACAGCGCAAGGCTGTGGTGGCGACCATTGGCGCAATGCATGAAATAGATGCGCTGTTCTGGCCCGCCCGGGCCCAGCGGTCGATGGATCAGGATGTCCGACAGGCCAAAGCCCAGTATCTCTTCCAAAAATTGGCGGGTCGTTTCAATTTCAGGGGCCGGCAAGACCATATGGCCCAGCCCCAAATCCCCCGTCACAAAGGCAGGCACGCCAGCTGGTGACTGAAACCGATCAAAACTGCTGACAAAGCCCAGCGCCAATTCATGCCGATTGCCCGACGGGTCGCGGAACCAGACCATGTCAAAGACATGGCGCAGCGCGCGTTCAGCCGGGGTGCTACCAACATAGGGCACGCCCGCCGCGTCCAGTTGCGCCAACGCGTCCGCAAAAGCATCCTTCGTGCGCACTTCCCAGCCGCTGGCAAAATAGCCATCCGCCGATCCCTGTTCGATGAAGAAGCGTCCGGCGCGATCATCCAGCCGCAGGGCCAATCCGCCCGGTACATCCTGAGCGGCCATGCCAACGACATCCTCGCCAAAGCGCCGCCACGCATCGGGGCAGGTTGCGCGAATGACGACATAAGCAAGACCGGCAATGTCCATGGCACCCTCCTGACTGTCAGCCAAAGCTGACAGCGCCGAAGAAGGGGCACATTGACCTAAATCAAAAAGATATGGATTTTGCGTTTTTAAAAGTTATTTTTTTGACGCATTTATCGAATATTTATCAATTTTAATTCAATTATGCGTATCTAAAGATGGTTTAAACTACGCTCTTAGACCAGCGGCGCCAATTGTCGAAAGGCCCCTTGGCAATAGAGAAGTTCCGCCTGACCATCGCGATTATCAACCTGATCCACCTGCCCCACAAAGATGCGATGCGTGCCAAAATCCTTGGTGTCGGCAATATGACAAGCAATGCTGGCAAGGCTGGACCGCAAAGCCGGCATCCCTTCTAACTGGTACCAATCCCCCTTGCCAAAGCGGTCGTCGCGCCCAGCGGGGCTGCCAAAGGCCGCCGCAATGGCTGCGTCATCTGCGCTTAGGACGTTGAGAACAAAACGCCTCGTTGCATCCAGCGTTCGAAACATCGAGGCGGATCGGTTGACGCAAATCAGAACGGAAAAAGGATCAAAGCTTAAGGAACAAGCGGCAGTCGCCGTCATGCCGACATCGCCCTCCGGGCCATGGGCCGTGATAAGGTATACCGCCGATGCGACATTGCGCATAGCCAAACGGAAGGCATCGCCCAGTGCCGGATCCGGGCTACTGGCTGCGGTGGATTGGCCTGTCATAATATGTCCTTCCTGCCCCGCCCCATCACCGCGCCATATCACGCAGATGGTAACGAAGATTACCTTTGAAATTAAAGTGGGAATAATCGCGTGACGCAAAACGCCAACCCGGACCATCTCGGGTAAAGCCGTCCTCGTAACGACCAGCCGCAATTGCCTGAAGCGGAAACCCATCAACCTGCTGAAACACCGTGTATAGCGCGGTGCAGCGCGCTTCCGATCCCGAAGGCGCAATGTCGACAATGGGATTGGTGATGACGTGCTGCGTCCGCGGCGTGTCACAGGGATGAACGATGATCATGTCCCGCCAGATGCGCGCCATATCATAGCCGGCGACCTCGCCCGCTTCGCCCAACCAAATTCGGGCAGGCCCCAATAAGCGGGCCGCGCCGTCAAAATCCCCCGCGTCCATCATCGCGCCATAGCGATAGAGCAGCGTCAAGATCTGCGTCACATCGTCGCTCATTTCGCCCCCCGCGCCGCTTCGGTGGACAAGAAATGGTGTAACTGATCCGCCATCGCCTCGATGCCCGCCTCGCCCGCATCCTGCCAATGGCGCACCGCCAGATAATAGCAGGACAGGTCCAACTGCATCAGGGCCAATGTGGCGCGCAGCCGAGCAGCTGGATCGTCCGCCAAATGCGCCAAGGCGGGATTGCGCGCCGCCAATTGGGTCGACACCGCTTCGCGATGCGCCGTCAGCTTCCAATAAAGGTCGGGCTCAATCGCAGAGGCTTGGGTCAGGATTATGCAGATATCCTGATGCGCCCGATAGAGCGCGACATTACGCCGACACCAATCATGCAAACCTGCAAGGCTGGGCGCTTGCATCGAGGCCAGTTCTTCAAACATTGGCAACCATAACGGCACAAGCGCATCGGCAATAGCTTCGGCCAAAGCCGCCTTGCCGGCGAAATGCGAATAGAAAGAGGCCCGGCTAACGCCCGCTTCGATCAACACATCTTCAATTGAGGCTTGCGCATAGCCCGAAGCCGCGAAGACGCGAATGGCGCCCTCAATCAACCGCTCCCGCGTTTCGGCGCGTTGCGCACGCTGCCGCCGGTTGGCCCGGTTGGCGCGCGCCGCCTCCGGCACTTCCAGCTTCGTTTCTGCGATTGACATACAACTTGTATAGTCACTACGTTCGATCAAAGGCAAGATGCCCTTTGCCGGATCGCGGCGAAGCAGCGCTAGGAAAGATCTTTCATCATGATATCCAATCGGTATCCAAACCTTCTGTCCCCCGGCCGCATCAACCAGATGACGGTCAAGAACCGCATCATGGTGACAGCGATGGGCGTCAGCCTGTCGGAAGAAGATGGCACGGTTGGCGAACGATTGATCGCTTATCATGAAGAACAGGCCAAGGGTGGTGCCGGCCTCATCATTTCCGGCGTGGCAGGTGTCGCATGGCCCGTTGGGGCTGTTGCCTGGCAGCAGACCGCCATTTCGGATGACAAGTTCCTGCCCGGCCTGACCCAATTGTGTGAACGCGTCCATGCGCATGGCGCGAAGATCGCAGTCCAATTGCATCATGGCGGCCTTGTTGCGGGCTATTCAACGCGCTGGGGACACCCGCTTTGGGCACCTTGCATCCCCCCTGCCCCCAATGGCAATTTCTTTGAATATTTCCTGCCCGAAGAAATGGCCGGTTTTTCGGGGATGACGATGCCGACCATCAAGGTGCTGGAAAAGGAAGACATAAATACCGTCGTCCGCCAATTTGGCGACGGGGCGGCACGAGCCAAAAAGGCAGGCTTTGATGCCATCGAAATCCATGGCGGCCATGGCTATTTGCTGTCGTCCTTCATCTCGCCCAAAACCAACAGCCGCACCGATGACTATGGCGGTCCGATCGAAAACCGCTTGCGCCTGTTACTGGAGGTGATCGCCGCTGTCCGCGCCGCTGTTGGGCCCGATTATCCGGTTTGGGTGAAACTCGATTCCGCCGAAATCGGTAAAAAGGGCGGCATTACGCTGGAAGACGCGAAGATCGCCGCAAAGATGGTGGAGGCGGCGGGCGTCGATGCCATTACCGTGTCTGCCT
>JAHEGQ010000254.1 GCA_024645025.1 Sphingomonadaceae bacterium | reverse complement strand
CAAGCAAGAGGTGCCCATTCTCATGCAAATGCAGCAATCGGGTGTCGAGATTTACGGGGTCGCGGTCCATGACAATGCGTCTGACCTTGGAGGCTTTCTGTCGGAAAATGGGAATCCTTATGCGCGGATCGGCTTGGACGATGGTGGTCGGGCGCAAATGGCCTTTGGTTCGGCAGGGGTGCCCGAAACCTTTGTAATCGATGGCAATGGGAAGATCCTATATCAACATATCGGCGTCGTGACGGACCAAGATGTCCCGAAATTGATGGCCCTATTGGGGAGGGTGCCATGAAAAACGGCACAAGACGGTGGTCTATTGCCGCGACGGCCGCGCTTTTGATGTTTCCGATGCCGATTTTGGCGCAGCAAGGCGGCGCCCCCGATTATGCCGAAGTGTCCTTGCCAGACCCCCAGCAAGAAGTTGAGGCGTTGCAATTGATGGATTCAATCCGGTGCGTGGTGTGTCAGGGGCAGCCGGTTTCGGGCAGCAATGCCGATTTGGCGGGCGATATGCGCCGGATGATCCGGGAACGAATTGCCGCAGGCGACAGCCCCGATCAGGTGCGCGCTTGGCTGGTGGGCAAATATGGCGACTGGGTCAGCTTCAAGCCAGAGGTGAAGCAGGATACGCTGCCCTTATGGATCGTGCCGCTATTGGCGGCGTTGGGCGGTCTCTGGCTGGTGGCGCGGCGGTTAAAAATCAAAAGATCTTAACTGCACGCGCCGATTAGCTGCGCTTGCGCACAAATTCAGCGCGCAGCACCAAGCCCTTGATCCCGTCATACCGGCAATCAATTTCTTGCGGGTCGCCGGTCAGGCGGATCGACTTGATCAGCGTGCCCCGCTTCAACGTCTGGCCTGCGCCCTTGACGTCCAGATCCTTGATCAGGGTCACCTGATCGCCATCTTGCAGTACATTGCCCACGGCATCACGCACTTCTACCTGATCCGCCTTGGCGCGACGTTCTGCCAATTCCGACGCGGGCATCCATTCCCCGCTTTCTTCGTCATAGACATAATCTTCATCGCTCATCTTCGTCTCCGATCCGTTGGGCAGAGGGGCAGGGCATTTGCGCCTTTGACGGCGTGCCTAGTCTTTGGATCTCCGGGCGTCCAGCGTGCAATCGGTGCGCGCCGGATTTGGGCATTGCATTGGTTTCGACTAAGCCCCTATCCCGACATTGCTTCCAAGATCATCAAGAGCCCTGCTGCATGGACCTAAGCTTTGAGACACCCCTGTTTCTCGATCACCTGACATTGGTCGATCAGTCACCCCTTGGCGTGATTGAGGCAGCCCATAGGCTCGGCTATTCTGGCGTGTGCCTGTTTCTTGCTCAAATGCCCGAACTGCCACGGATGCCGCCCTTTGATTTGGTGGCGAACCGGCAAGAGCGGCGGGCGGTGAGGGATGCGCTGGCCGCGACGGGGCAGCGTCTGGGCCTCGCTTATCCTTTTACGCTGAGTGCGCGGAGCCAGTTGGACGCGTTTCAGCCGAGCTTGGAATGCGCGGCAGAACTGGGGAGCGAAGCCGTCAATGTGCTGATCTATGACCGAGATCCGCAGCGCCGCGTGGATGCCCTGGCCGCCTTTAGTGCCTTGGCGCGCACGCATGGTCTTCGCGTTGCGGTGGAGTTTTATCCCGCGTCTCAGGTCAAGACGCTGGCCGAGGCGTGCGCGCTGGTTCAGACTATCGACCAGCCGGGGCAGCTGGGCCTCAACCTCGACCTGCTGCACCTGATGCGGTCTGGCGGGTCGATTGCTGATGTTGCCGCTTTGCCTGATGACATGGTCTTCATCGCCCAATTGGCGGATGGCCCGGCACAGCGGCCGGAAAGCGAGTGGGCAATTGAGGCCTCAGAGGCACGCGCCATGATGGGGGCAGGCGATTTTGACGGCTGCGGCTTTGTTTCGGCGCTCCCGCCCCGATGCCGGCTTAGTCTGGAGGTGCCGCAGCCGCTTTCGGCGCGCCGTGTCCTTCCTCTGGCAAAAGATGTGATCGCGCTTTTGTTGCCAGAAGGGCGCGCTTGAAGGCCTTAGCGTCGAATGCGCGTGGCATCGGCCGCCCAGACGGCCAACGATGGAAACGCTCGTAACATCTGGGTCAGGACGCGGCCGCCCAAAGGCAGCTCGCTCATGCGCCACAGCCCGGTCGCCAGACCAACTGGCCGGCGGGTTCGCTGGGCAAAATCCTTTTGCCATTGTCCGGGTTGGATGCCCGCCAGCAGCGCGCGTGCGGCGCTTTGTCCGCTGGCAAGGGCAATGCCATTGCCTTCCCCCGCGAGAGACGGAATGACGGCGCATTGATCGCCCAACCGATAGAGGCCGTGCGGGTCCGCGGTTTGACGCCAGCCATAAGGCACGTTGGCCACGGCATCGATCCGCGTGCGTGCATCAAAGCCGCCCATTCGATCCCCAAAATGCGGATTGTCCGCCGCCAGTTGATGCAAAAGCGCAGCGGGGTTCCGCCCGGCCTGCGCCAAAAGGGATTTCCGGACGGCCAAGCAGATATTGGCCGTTCCATCCTCTTGCAGTTCAACCCCGGCATAGCCCTTGCGGAAGATGTGCAGTTCGATGCTATCCCCGATCAAGGCACGCAGGGCCGGACTGGCGGGAAGCCGAATGCGCAAGCCCAAGGCCGGGTCTGGATCCAACCGGGGGCGTTCATGTCCCTTTAAATCCTGTTTGCCGGTTGCCAACAGCACTGCAGCGCCTTGGGTAAGGCTGACGGATTTGAGGTCGCGCACAACAACGCCGCGCTCTATCCCCGCGCCGCAATGGACCGCCCGTTTAACCAAGGCACTGTCCATCGCGTGGCGCGACAAGCCATGGCCGGGCTGGGGTAAAGGTGCCGATGCCCGTTTCTGGCCAGCAAAAATGCGCAGATGGGTAATGGGGTGGCCGGTAAGCTCTACACCCAGACTTTGGAGTGTCTCCATTGTGCGCCAACTGACAAAACCACCGCACAGCGCGTCGCCAACTTCGGCACTGCGTTCCAGCAGAAGCGGTTTTCGGCCATCCAGCGCCAGCGTAATGGCTGCGGCACAGCCCGCCGGCCCAGCGCCGACGATTATCGGATCTGTTCGACGCATAGCCGGAACGGAAAAGCACGAAAGACGCGCGCATGAGGAACGCCCGCCTCCTCCAAAATGGGGGCCCATTCATCGGGGCGGAAAGCGCGCGCGATGGAAAGCTGGCCATCTTGACGCACGATCGGATGGCTGCCCATCAGTCGCGCCAGAAGGGGATAGCCCAGCCAAGCGACACCGTGGCGGTGCAAGTCATTTATAAACCAGCCACATTTGGCCTCCGCGTCCATGAAGCGCAAAAAGGCGACCAACTGATCGTGGGTCATATGATGGGCGACAAGGCTGGACAGGATGACGTCCCAATCTTGCCCGGCCAGATCGGCATAATCCCCGGTTAGATAGCGGATGGCCATGCTGGGCGGCGTTTGGGATCGGGCGACTTCGCGGCTCTTTGGGTTAAGATCGACGCCGGTCAGGTCAACGGGCCATGCGCGCTTGCTGGCATAGTGCGCAATCCGACGTAGCATATCGCCATTGCCAAAACCCACGTCCAATATCTTCAGCGGCCGCGAGGGTGGCTTTAGGCGGCCCAGAAAGTCCAGCGTCGGACGTCGGGCCAAGGTAACCGTATTGACCCGGGCGAGGTCTTTCAAAACCTGCGCATAGATGCGGGGCGGCAGGCTGGGATCATCCATTTGTTCTTCGGTCAAAGATCGGTGCGTCAGCATTTAGGCAACCGCCCTGAAATGAAAGCCTTCCGCTGCAACGCCCGGCCCAAAGGCAAGCGCAATGCCCTTGTTCACCGGTTGGCTGACGAAGCCTTCCAAAACAAACATCAGGGTTGAAGACGACATATTGCCCCCCGCGCGCAAAACGTTGCGAGATGCCGATAGGGCCTGTGCGTCGAGTCCCAACCCATGTTCAACAGCGTCGAGAATAGATCGGCCCCCAGCATGAACGGCCCAGGCATCGACCAACCGGGGGTCTTCGCCCGCCAGCTTCTGAATGAATTCGGGATCCTTCAGGGCTTCTGCAATGCGGGCCGGTACCTGACCAGACAGGTGCATAACGAACCCGGTGTCGCCGATGTTCCAGCGGATCAAGGATGCCGATTGGGGAAGGGTCGTGGCGAAGGGGTCAAAAACGGCAAGGCCCGGACCTTGGGCGGTCACAAGCGCGGCGGCCGCTCCATCGCCAAATTGCAGCATGGCCAACAGCGCTTCAATGTCCTGCGTATGGTTCAGGTGCAGGCAAGACAGCTCAACGGTGACAACGAGCACGCGGGCTTGCGGCATGGATCGCACGATATGCATTGCACTGCGCAAGGCGGAGACTGCAGCGTAACAGCCCATAAACCCAATTTGGAGCCGTTCCACCGACGGCGCGAGGTTGAGCGCCTCTGCAATGAGTTGGTCCACGCCCGGTGCAACAAAACCGGTGCAGCTGGCCACAATCAAATGGGTGATTTGGC
>JAHEGQ010000226.1 GCA_024645025.1 Sphingomonadaceae bacterium | reverse complement strand
TGGGCGGGCTGTGGACGGCGGCAAGCGCGCGCAAGCTGGAACGCTTTGTGGATCTTGCGGATACCTTCCATTTGCCGCTTGTCCATCTGGTGGATGTGCCGGGCTTCCTGATTGGCCGCAAGGCAGAGGACGAAGCCACGATCCGCTATGGCAGCCGCGCGATGATGGCCATGTATCAGGCCAAAGTGCCGATATGCGCCGTCATCCTGCGCAAGGCCTATGGCATGGCCGGCAGCGCCCATGCCAATCTGTCGCGGCACAAATGG
The DNA here is from genome assembly GCA_024645025.1 of Sphingomonadaceae bacterium. Classification (GTDB taxonomy): domain Bacteria; phylum Pseudomonadota; class Alphaproteobacteria; order Sphingomonadales; family Sphingomonadaceae; genus Aquisediminimonas. The sequence continues at coordinate 4,287 of JAHEGQ010000226.1, read as the reverse complement.
CGCTATGCGTGGCCATCGGGGGATTGGGGCAGCCTGCCTATCTCTGGCGGGCTGGAAGCGGCCTATAAGTCGGAACTGGAAGCCAGCAGCAACCCCAAGGCGTTGCTCAAGGACATCCAAAAGCGCCTGAACGACGTCCGCAGCCCTTTTCGCACGGCGGAGAAATTCGGCGTGGAAGACATTATCGACCCGCGCGACACACGCCCCCTGCTCTGCGAGTTCGTCGAACACGCCTATCGCGTGCTGGAACCGGGACCCGTCGCCAAGGGCTGGCGGTGCTGAGGCGTGAGAAACGCGATCGCGCCCATCTCCCCCCTACATCCGCACCCCGAATTTGGCGGCGATCCCGATGGTGGCGAGATAGAGGAGGAAAGTCAGCGCGCAGCTCGCGATCAGCGCGATCCAGAAATGGACATTGTGCCGCAGCAGCGCTGGCATCACGAGAAACATCGGCAGCGACGGCAGGACATACCAGAAGGTCGCTTCCACATGGTCCGCCATCAGCTTGGCATCGTGCGTGTCCCGCCACAGCCAGAGCATCCCGAGGATCGACACTAGCGGCAGCGAAGCGACAAGCGCCCCGGCGGCCGGGTTTCGTCGCGCGATAAGGGCAATGGCGGCAACGATAAAGCCCGACAAAATCGCGCGCGTGATGAAGGCAAGGGTCATAGCTTGGGCACCTGCTGGCTGATGCAATGGAAGCTGCCGCCCCCGGTCAGGATATGGGTCGCGGGCAATCCGAGTGTTTCCCGCCCGGGGAAGAGCTTGGCAATGGCATCCACCGCCGCGTCATCGCTCGGCCCGCCATAGGTTGGCACCACGACCACCTTGTTGCCGATGTAGAAATTCATATGGCTGGCGGGGATCGGCTCTCCTTCTTCATCCACATGAAGCCCGGCAGAGGGGATCAGGGCAATTTCTACTGGCCAGTCTTTGGCCCGCGCCAGCGCATCGGCGAAAATTTCCGCATTTGGATCATCCGCGCCAAAGGCTTCGGGCAGCGCCAGAACGCCCGGCGCGACAAAGCGGGCCAGATTGTCGACATGGCCGTCTGTATGGTCGTTCAAAAGGCCCACGCCCAACCATAGAACCGATGTCAGGCCAAGATCCGCGCAAAGCCGGTCTTCAATGTCCCGACGCGACAGCTTGGGGTTGCGATTGGGGTTGAGCAGGCACTGGCCGGTCGTCACGCACAGGCCCGCGCCATCCACATCAATCGCGCCGCCTTCCAAAATCCAGTCGCGCGGCTGGCGCACCAGCCCGGCCTGATCGCACAGCACCCGCGCCAGATCATCATCCAGCGGCGAGGGATATTTGCCGCCCCAGCCATTGCCGGGATAATCAAGGGCAAGCGCCTGGCCATTTGCGTCGACCAAGATCGGCCCTGTATCGCGCAGCCAGATATCAAAAAAAGGCGCGGCAACAATTTCTACGCCAGGCGCCGCAAGCTGGCGGGCTGCGGCCTGGGCTTCCGCATTGGCGCATACCAAGCGGACCGTCTCCCCCGTGCCGCCCGCATCGACTGCATTCGCAAAAGCGGCCACTTCGGCTTGCGCGCCTTCCAGATCCTCCAGCCAGAGGTCCGCGGCGCTGGGAAAGCCGATCCAGACGCTATCATGATCGGCCCATTCGGCGGGCTGCCTTTGGCTCATTTTGCGCCCCGGCTGGCATCGCGGATCGCGCGGAACTCTGCACTGGGATACCAATTCGGCCACGCGTTACCCTCGGCCAAGTCCCGGCCAATCTCATAATTGAGCGTCAGGTCTTCAACCGCGCCGTCCCAATTCCAGTCCTCGCGATATTCGTCCTGCGGTTTGTGATAGCGGTTGACCGTGTAATCCTCACTGGCAGCAGCCCCGGCCGCCTTGCCGCCGACGATCAGGTCTTCACCCGAATCGAAATAGATCATCGGCACGCCGCGCTTGGCGAGGCTGAAATGGTCGGAACGGTAATAGCTGCCCTTTTCCGGCGTGGGTTCCGGCACGACAACGCGCCCCTGTGCCTTTACATAGCGCGCCAGCATCGGTTCCAGTTCCGACTTGCCTGGGCCCACCACAACGACATCGCGGGTCCGGCCCAGCACGTTAAGGCCATCCATGTTGATGCCACCCACCGTCTTGGCAAGCGGGAAAAGCGGGTTGGCGGCATAATAGTCCGACCCCAACAGGCCCGATTCTTCGGCCGTCACGGCGGCGAACACGATGGATCGATCCGCCGCGCCCGCCTTTGCGTGCGCTTCCGCCAAGGCAATCAACCCGGCAGTGCCCGTCGCATTGTCGAGCGCGCCGTTGCAGATATTGTCGCCCTTTACCGGCTCACAAATCCCCAAATGGTCCCAATGCGCGGAATAGAGGACGACTTCGTCGGGCCGCGTCTTACCTGGCAAAATACCAACAACGTTGTGCGAAATCTGGCGCTTGATATCGGTACTGAACGACAGCGCGGCCTTAAGCTTCAGGGGAACCGCTTTGAAGCCTTTGCGTTTGGCGGCGGCCGTGAGCTTCGTCAGATCCAGCCCGGCAGAGGCGAACAGCTTGCGGGCAGCATCCTGCGTCATCCAGCCATTGGCCTGCGTCTCCCCCATATGGTTATCCGCCGCATCCATATGGATTTGCGCGCCTGTCCAGCTCGATACGACCACACCCCATGGATAGGCAGCAGGATAGGTATCGTGCACGATGATGGCGGCAGCCGCGCCCTGACGCGCAGCTTCTTCAAACTTGTAGGTCCAACGGCCATAATAGGTCATGGCCCGGCCTTCGAATGGCCCCTTCAGGTCCTTGCGGCCATAATCCGGGTCGTTGACGAGGATGATGACGGTCTTTCCCTTCGCATCCAGCCCGGCATAATCGTTCCAGCCGCGCTCCGGCGCGTTGATGCCAAAACCGACAAAAACCACATCGCTGTTCGCAATCTCGGTCTTGGGCGTGATGCGATAGGATGACGCCACGAAATCCGTCTTATACGCCAGATCTACCGGTGCCTTTCCGCCGGAGAAGCTCAGGCGCATCGATGGGTCCGCCGTCATCCGCACCATCGGCACATCCTGAAACCAGCTGCCCTTATTAGCCGGCTGCAGACCGATCGCGGCGAAGCGGCCAGCGACATAGCCAATCGTCTTGTCCTCCCCCGGCGACGTCGGCGCACGACCTTCAAAAAGGTCGGACGACAAGGTCTTCGTCACTTCCTTCAGGGTGTCGACAGCAATGTCCGGCGTGGCTGCCGCCAGCGACGACGCCGCAAACAGGCTGAAAAAAAGAATTGGGACACGCCGCATCACAAGCTCCTGAAAACGATTGAGGATCATCCTTGGCATTGCCCTGCCGCATCTGCAAGCGCCAGAAAAGGCCTTGCACCGCGCCTTTGCGCCGATAAGCTCATCCAAAGATGGGCTGTAGAGGCCCATCAATGGGGGCCACATGCGCGCGTTCACCTTTCTGTCTGTTTTCTTTCTTGCCACTTTCAAGACCTATGCCTCGGATCTTGATATCGCAGGCGCCTTTGGCGCGCGGGAGGCGGTGCGGAATATGTCGCTTTCGCCGGACGGGTCCAAAATTGCGATCATTGTGCCCGGTTCTGGAGCAGCGAGCCAGCTGCAGACCATCGATTTGGGTGACGGCGACAAGATTCGCTCAGCGCTATCAGCGCAAGGCAAGCCGGATCGATTGGGTGGCTGTGGCTGGGTCTCCAATACTCGCCTTGCCTGCCAGGTTTTCGGCGCTGTTCAGACGGGGGTCGGCTATAGCTATTTCACCCGGATTTTCGCGGTTAACTTTGACGGAACTGCGTTGAAAATGCTGAGCAACCGTCAATCCGCGGATGCCAGCTATGCGGCCTTTAGCGGCGGCGGCGTCCTTGATTATCTGCCGGATCAGGACGGGCAATTGCTTATGGCCCGGCCCTATGTCCCCGAAGGTAGGATCGGCTCGCTCATCGCCAAGACTGACGAGGGCTTGGGCGTCGACCAGATTGACACCACCAGCCTGCGCGCAAAGCGGGTGGTCAAACCTATCCCCAGTGCCATAGATTTTATATCCGATGGGCTGGGCCATGTCCGCGTCGTCGCGCTCGGCGAGACACGCGCCGGCTATTTAACGGGCCTTATAAAATATCGTTATGCCCTTCCCAAATCCGAAGATTGGCAACCCCTGTCCGAATATGATTCCGGAAGCGAAACGGGGTTCCAGCCCGTGATCGTCGACGCTGCGGACAATGCAGTCCTTGGTTTTGAAAAAGAAAATGGCCGGATGGCGGTTTTTCGGGTCAAGCTTGACGGTAGCGGAACCA